>JADGDW010000069.1:0-19165 GCA_016744725.1 Candidatus Albibeggiatoa sp. nov. BB20
GCGCAGTACGGCCTCAACCAGTGTCAATCGTTTACTGCAAGCATCTTTAGAAAACGCGATGCTAAAACAAGATTTAGAAGGTTTACGAGACATTATCAACCGTCTAGGACAACAAAAAGACATTAAAAGCGCATTTATTATCAATCCTATGCAAGAAATCCGTTTTGCATCTGACCCTAGTTTATTAGGCAAGTATTTGCATGAATTACCCAATTCTGGATTTAAATTTAATAATATATTTCAACCTTCAACCCAGTTTATTATTAATGAACATGGTGAAGAGGTGTTGCGCAGTATTAATCCTGTACATAACAAACCTCAATGTATTAAATGTCATGGTTTGATTCAAGATAATCCAATTAATGGGATTTTGTTTGTAGATTATGATGGTGGTGCGATTAAGCAGAAAGCAGAACGAGGTATTTGGGCTTTAATTGGAGCGGGATTATTTGTGGTTTTATTGTCTATTTTGGTGGTTGGATGGTTTATGCACCGCTTTGTATTAGCACCAATTCAAGAATTGGCTGAGGCAACCGTTGCTATTGCAGATGGTTATTTATCAACTCGAATTAAAAATAACAGCCATGATGAACTCGGAAAACTTGCACATTCACTCAATGTGATGGCGGAAAATTTACAGCGTAGTTTGCGTGAAATCAAAGAGCAACGACAATTTTTACAATCTTTGATTGATGCTATTCCTGATGGGATTCGGGTGATTAATCAAAATTATGAAATTATCCAAGCCAACAAAGCATATCATGAGCAATTACATTTAAAAAATGGTTCGAGTATTCAAACAACATGTCATCATTCTAGTCATGCACGTCAACAACCTTGTCCTGCAACTTTGGTGATTTGTCCCTATCATGAAATTAACAAGAACCTTGAGCCGCTAAAAATTATCACTGAATATCAACGTGATGATGGCGAAACACTGCCTGTTGAAGTATGTGCTGCACCAATGCAAGTTGAATTTAATGGGCAAAAAATGTTATTTATTGTGGAATCCATCCGTGACTTAACTCAAACCATAGATTTTTCTCATGAACAAAAATTATCCTCAGTAGGGCAGTTGGCTGCAGGAGTTGCCCATGAAATTTATAATCCTTTATCTTCGATTCGTTTAGCACTGCAATCGTCATTACGTGAGGTAGACAGTGACGAGCCTAACTGTGAACGCATGTCGAGTTATTTACGAGTCGTTGATAAGCAAATTGATAAATGTATTGATGTCACTCAACGTTTATTAAAATTATCTGCAACAAGCTCCGATCGTGCGCAATTAATTTCACTAAATGAGGTGATTGACGACACGGTTTCTTTACTCAATTATGAGGGGCAACTGCAAGATATTACAATGTCAATTGAAAATCCTCACCAAAAAAATTATCGAATTTTAGCCTCTGAAAGCGATATGCGAATGCTGGTATTAAATTTATTCCAGAATGCTTTTCATGCTATGCCGCAGGGTGGTGAAATTACAGTCGATCTATTTGAGCAAGATAGTGGTATCGTCACATTTGCGATTCAGGATACAGGTGTTGGTGTTCGAGCTAGTGAATTGGATAAAATTTTTGATCCTTTTTTCAGTCATCGTGCTGATGGTGTACAAGGAACAGGCTTAGGTTTGACGATTTGCCGTAGTATTGTGGAGCGTTATCAAGGTCAAATTGAGATCAATAATGACCCACAAATTGGTTGTCAATTCATTATCACTTTGCCGCTAGCAGAACAGGTATCTGGTTTTAGCACGAGAGAGTAAATGTTTTTGAATTGTAATAGATTGATAAAGCGGATATATTTGATTTTGAAGCTAATTTATCCAATTTCAGAGCAAGATGTTGAATGCTTTAAACCCTGAGATTATTAGGAAATTAAAAAGATAAGTATTATGTAGGTTAAACTGTCCCCAAGACTGGAGCAAATAAATATATTACTTATTTTGGATCAAAAACATGCTAAGCAAACAAATCGAACAAGCACATCAACTTATTGCACAATATTATAAAAATGGTCAGTTGGAAGAAACCAAACAACTTTGTTTACAAATACTGAATGTTTTACCTCATGATATAAAGGCATTACGGGTCTTGGGTGTGGTCTCTATAGTGCAAGAGCAATATGCTCAAGGCTTAGATGCCTTACTCAAAGCCGTCCAATCTACGCCAAACGATTACCGCTCCCATGCCAATCTTGGTTATATTTACCGTGCTCTCAATCAATTTGATAAATCTATTCCATATTATCAACAGGCATTAGCCTTATATCCAGATAATAAAACCTATCAAAAAGAGTTGGAAGCAACTCAGAAAGAATATGAAGTTGCAAAGATTGATTTTCCAGCACAACGCCAAGTCATTGAAATAATGAAAGCGTCAGGCGAAGCCATTTTTTCTCAGTCAAAAGACTCAAAGCCGATTAACATTGTATTCTTTCACGTTGATACTGAAAAAACGCCACTTGCATTTAGTAAACATACTGATTACAAAAGCATACTCTACAATGTTGCCCAAGTTGCACATCACTTTATGCCAGATTGCAAAGTCATTTTATATACAGATGAACATACCGTTTTTGATTCATCAAGGTTAAGCTATATTGATGATGTTGTTCGCAGCCCAATCATTGCTGAGCATCCTATGTATGAAAGAATGCGAGTGCGTCATGACTATTTCACCTCTGATAAATTTGATAAAGACACGGTATTTATAGATACAGATATTATTTTTAATCAAGATATTAGTAACGTTTTTACAAATGATTTTGACATTGCGCTGACGTTTCGTATCTTCCCTATGATGCCATATAATGAGGGCGTTATGTTCGCGAAACATAGTGATGCTTCAATCCAATTTAACCAAAAGCTACTTGATTGTTTTGATTTGCTAGAGCAGCAGGACGCTACTAAAAATATGTTTCCACAAGGGATTCGAGCTTGGCGTGGAGGGCAATTGTCTATTGCTAAATTGATAGGGATTAATGCTGTTGATTTATTAGGGCTTGAGTACGCTAAACTGCTGCTTGATGACATCGAAATATCTTTACTGCCTTCAAATCAATACAATTTCACCCCAGCAAGTGATATTGAATATACGCCTGAAGAATTAAAGCAAAAAGCGGTTATTCACTTCAAAGGGGCAATCAAACAATCTAAAGGGGCTGAAAATAGTGTGAAATGGTATGTAGAACATATTTTAGGGATTAAATGGATATAACAGTTGTATTTTAGGCTTAAAAAAAGGGCTGAACAATGCTGTCCAACCCTTTTTTAACATCTTACAATATTGCCGAAAAATTAATTTTCGATATTAATATTCTGTAAGTTTTTTTGTAGTAATGAATGATAAGCCGCCTGTTGCATTAAGCTATAGTTGAATTTATAGCTTGCTTGAGGGATTTGGCCGCGAGGATAAACAATGCCCGTTTTAACCAATAGCTCTAAGCCTGTTTGTAGTGATTTTTCATCGCTATCCCACAAACGTACTAATGTATCGTAGCGGAATTCACGTCCTAAGACTGCACCAAACTGAGCTACTTTCTTCGCAGCTTTCAACTCATCCAATGGCATCATCAATGCGCTGTATAATACAGGTGGGAATAAATTCACCATAACTGCATCAATATCTTGGGTTTGGACTGTATGTCTAGCCAATGCTTCCGCAAATAAAGGAATACCATCACTATGTTCAAGCAACTTCTGACGGGTTTCTTCATCAACTTCAACGTCAGAGTCATCTATGATACTACCCATTAAACTTGCAGTGTCTTTATTTGACAAGCGTGCTAATTGTAATGAGGTTGTATGTGAATAATGTGGCCATGATGGTCTGAACTCTGGACGCGCTGTGACCAAGGTTAACAACTGAGTGCCATATTCTTGCTGTTCCAACAACAAACTTAATAAAGAAATAGTTGCATTATCAGCCCATTGCAAATCTTCAATCACAAGTAATACAGGGCATGTTTGTGCTAAATGTTGCAATAAGGCTAAAGCACCTTGCACTATCTGCTCTTGTAAATTCTCCATATCAGAAGGCTCTGCGACTTCATCACCATTCAACTGTTGAATTAACCAATTTAAACCCGCAGCTCTTTCACTTTCTTCAGTTGATGCTAATTCACCAATACTTCCTGCTAAAATGGTTTGAGAATGACATGCCCATAAGTTTTGTAACATCAACATCAATGGACGCAATGGTTGATTTTGATAAAATGTCATGCACTGTGCTTTTAACATCATCGGTTTGTTGCTGCGATCATATTCGCTGATGACACGTTCCGTAAGCGCATGAACAATACGAGATTTACCAACACCCATTTCACCATGGATGAATACAAACCGCGCCATACTGTCTTCTTGAGCTGCTTGCCAATTAACCCATAAAGTTTCTAATTCCAACTGACGATTAACCAATGGGGTTAAAGCTTTACGTTGTAATGCGCAAGAAGCTTCTAAGTGATTTTGTACCCCAGTTTCACCTAATACTTGGTAAATTGTCGAATTTGTTTTTGAATAAGACGGCTTATCAACGGTTTTAGTTAAGAAATAACCTTTCACAATCTCATAGGTTTCAGGGCTAATATAAATCCCTTCAGGTGTTGCATGACGTGCAAGTTGCTGCGCTAAATCACGCGGTGGGCCTATCACATCAACATCCACTTTAGTTTCACTACGGGCAATATCTACAATGGCAAATCCAGTATGTACCCCGATTGAAAGCTGTGTTGTTTCAGCAAATTCAGTTTGGGCAAAGTTTTGTTGGATTGTTAAACCCGCTTGCACTGCCCAAAAACTACTACCTTCGTATTCTTGCGGACAACCAAATACCAACAAAGCACCATAATCATCTTGCTGTACAGGTGTTGCACGTAACATGCTGACTTGTTTCGCTATAAAAGATTGCATGGCTTGACGGCGTGTATACCACGCTTCAGGGTCAAGTTCTGGCTGTTTATCTTGAATATGGCAATAAAGTAAAGTAACCTGACGACGTTCTGAATGACGTACTACGGTTTTTGCTTCAATTTCTTCAGGCGTATCCAAGTCTTCCATACGTGGTGTTTGCAAGGCTTTGTTACGATTTTCCAAAATTTCTTGCAATGAAGGAACAACTTCACGCCTTTCTTTAAGCTGCTGAGTATAAAGATTATATTGAGCAATCGCTTCACTTTGCTGGCCTGTTTTATTGAACAAGACCATCATCATTTGTTGCGCGTCCTCATGATAAGGTTCTAAACGCAATAAACGGTTAATTGCATCAATACTCGCGGTGTAGTTACGCTGTTCTTGGTAACGTAAAGCAAGATTATATAAAGTCTGAACGACCAAGTTATGTACGTGTTGACGTTCTTGTTTCACCCATTGTTCAAATACTTTCTCTTCAGGTACTTGGAAGCCTTCTAGGAAAGGACCTCGATACAATTGCAAGGTTTTTTCAAGATAATCAGCAGTTTTAGGTGTCGCACGTAGGGCATTTTTTAGGCTTTCAACATCTAGTGTGTAGTTAGAACCATAGTTAAATGCCACGCTGTGACGATTGATTGCAAGGAAATCTCCAAGCTTTTGTTTACGCAAATGACTGAGTGTTACCCGCAAATTATTTTTTGCATCACTGCCTTCAATTTTACCCCATAACAATTCAAGTAAAGCAGAACGCTCATGCGCGTGGCCTGTTACTGCAAGGTAATAAAACAATGCCTGTGCTTTGTGGAAAATCATTACAGGTTCATCATTGAGTAAAATTTGTGGTTTACCCAGTAATTTGAGTGTAAGTTTATCTGACATAAAACCCTCCCTAAATTTGAAAATTTAGGCGTGCCATTATTTAAATTTAAAATGGGGGAAAGCAATCAAATATTCAGTACGAACAAATAGAATCACATACTTTTTTTAGTATTGTGATATTGACTGAGCCCCATTCAGTATTATATTCAGGATGTTAAGCATCCCTATTATTATTATTTCAGGTATATCCATTTTCACTTAGCTTAGCATTATACTTAAAATATCTAAGAGTATATTCTTACCTATGATGTAAGAAATATTATTGAACACTACTGAAACTAATTTCAATTATAGCATTAATTATTATTTAAACAACTTAATTTGGTCACAAAACAAGTTGAAAATAGCCTCATAAGTTAAATAATTAATGTTTAAAAGGCAATAGACAAGGGCTATCATTAGTTTTTAGTCTCAAATATTAATACATCTATCAAGGAATGTATTGACAAATACCATATAAAATTAAGTACTAGAAAATACAATGTTATAGGAATATTTAAATCATCAATTTTTTTATATATAAGCTGATATAGCCAGCGATTTAAAATCGTTTAGTTGGAGTGCTGAATATTGCGTTTAATTAATATACTTATTTTTAATACTAGCTGATTGCTGGTAATTTATTGCACTCTTATTGTATTTTGAGTATTATATTTTTTTATCTATATGTATTTCATAATATAATATTATGAAACTGGTTTAAATAAGGAGTGCAATACCAGAAAGGATTTAATTAAAAATATGCAATATTAAAATAAACATAAAAATAAAAAGGTAATTAAGAAATTAATCTTTATCGGCATCAATAAATAAGTGCACTTAGCGGGGTTCATTGTAACAAATGCAACCAAGTCAAACATAATGATAATATCAAATTAAAGATTTTATAAACAGTTGACAAAACTGATAATTTAATTATGGCATAAACATAAATATTATATTTATAGGACTTGTATCATTTTTAGTGAAAATAAAGCAGTTAAATTATCAAAAATAGACATCCTAACTATCCTAAACCGAACCTATTGTCATATCATTTTTTTCTATTCATCCCATTCAGGCTTGAATCGTAACGTGATTTATTACTATTATTAGCTTTCGAGCTTCTCAATTATAAAAATGACCTCTGGAATTGACCTGATTTCAAGTGTTGTTGGCGATAAGCTATTTCATTCACCCTGTAGGATTTGCTTTTTGCACTATGTTAAACCCTGACCAACATGAATATCATCAACATCACTCATCCCCTTCGTACTGTCAACAAGCTCATTGCAGTTGGGCTGAAGAGTGGTATTTTTCTTGCCGCATTATTGCTATACAACACACTCTATATCGATACTTGCTTGGCAGCCCCTTTCATCGAAGAAAATAAAAATAGTCAGGAATTTATCAGCTCCGATAGCAGAGAAAATGAAACTTCAAAAGATGAATAATTATGTCTAGCTTTGTTGATGGTTATCAATACGATATTTTTGTTAGTTATGCCCACGTTGATAATGCTCCTTTGCCTGGTGCTGAACAAGGTTGGGTCTCGACACTGATTAATGGACTAAGGAATCACTTAGGCCAGAAATTAGGCCGAGCTGATGCTTACCAATTATGGTTGGACACAAATGAGCCAGCGAATGCACAATTCATCTTAAGGAGACAGCAGTATGTATCTGAATCTGCATTATTACTGATTATTTTATCCCCTGCCTATTTAGCATCTGATTGCTGTATGAATGAGCTAAATCACTTTATCTCACAAGTAGGAATTGATGCAGGACGGGTTTTTATTGTTGAACATGATTATATTGAGACCAATGAACGTCCATCATTATTGGAAACTATTATGGGCTATCCATTTTGGATTCGAGATAATATGACCCAACAAGTACGCAAGCTTGGTGTACCGAAACCAAATCCAGAGCGTGAATTTGAATATTATCAACGCTTAGATGATGTGGCGCGAGAAATGGTGAATAAATTAAAATCTATACAGCAAGTTGTCCGTCCTAGTGTTGAAAATTCGACATTGACGACAACCGTGTTTTTAGCGGCTGCCACTGAAGATTTAATTGAACAACGTAGTAAAATTAAGCGTTACCTTACTCAGCAAAATATTCGCGTGTTGCCAGAAAATAGCACTGGATTCAACCCTAATATTGTACAAGATTTAGAGCAATCTCAACTATTTATTCAACTTCTCAGCGATAAAACTGATGGTGGTTATACCGTATTTCAATATCGACAAGCCAAGCAAGCTAAACTTAATATTCTGCAATGGCGACCTCAATCCATTGATATAAATCGTATTCAAGATGCAAGTCAACGTGACTTATTATTGACAGATACCGTCGTGGTAATGGGGCTGGTAGAATTCCAACACTATGTTAGTCAACAAATTAATAAATGGCAGCAAAGTGAAGCCGAACGGCAACATCAAGCCCAATTCTTGCAACAGACTCAGCAGCAAACTGAGCAAGACATTGTTGTATTCATTGATGCCAATCCTGATGATATGAGTTTAGGACAGCAAATCAGTGAAGTACTTCAAAATTACGGCATAGCATATACTCTACCATTATCGATTACACCTGAAACCAAAGCCGCAGAAATTCGTAAAGATTTAAAAAATAACCTGCTATACAGTGATGCGTTATTAGTGCTTTACGGCGATGCAACCCCTGAATGGGTACGCGGACAACTTTGGGAGGTACGACGTTTACAAGGTAATCGAAAACAATCATTAAAAGTATTAGCTGTCTTTAATCAGCTCAGTCAGCATAAACCGCCGTTAAATATGAACTTACCTAATATGCGTTTATTAGAATGTTCATCAACGCAGCTAACAGACCAGTGTTTGCGAGATTTCATACAGGCTTTACAACAATGAGTGAATACCCTTATCCAGGCTTACGTCCTTTTGCACGCAATGAAACTGATATTTTTTTCGGGCGTGAAATCCATGTTGATCAGCTTATTGAACAATTGGATCAAGGCGAAAGGCAATTTTTAGCTGTTGTAGGCCCTTCAGGTAGTGGTAAATCCTCTTTGGTGCGTACGGGGTTGCTATCTGCATTAGAACAAGGTTTATTTGCCAGTGCAGGCTCACGCTGGAAAATTGCCGAAATGCACCCCAGCCGCCAACCCTTTCAACAATTAGCCAGTGCTTTATTAGCTGAGAATGTATTAGGTAAAGAATATTTAGCCCAATTTGATGGCAGGCTATCTTTACCCGAAGGGGTTGTTTATTTGCAATCTAATCATTTATATCGTGGGCCTTTTGGCTTACATGAATTTCTCCAACAAACCCCATTGCCACCCCGTACCAAGTTATTGATTGTGGTTGACCAATTTGAAGAGTTATTTCGCTATGGCAGCATTCACCGAGATGACGTAACCGCTTTTGTAGCCTTATTATTACAAGCTTGCCAACATCCTAATGTCTATGTTGTGATTACCATGCGTTTAGATTTTTTAGGAGAATGCCAGCAATTTCATGAATTACCTGAAGCCATCAGCCAAGGCTTATTTTTAACCCCACGTTTGCAACGCGACCAATTACGAGAAGCGATTGAACAGCCAATAAAAGTATTTGATGGAGAAATTGAACCTGCTTTAGCCAATTGTCTGCTCAATGACATGAATGATGACCCTGATCCATTACCTTTGATGCAGCATGTTTTAATGCAGATGTGGTGGCAATGTCAGGCAGAAGGTAAAAATAAGCTGACTTTAAGTCATTATCAACAATTAGGTGGTTTGACCCAATCGCTATCACGTCATGCCGATAAAGCGTTTACCCAATTAGATTCCAAACAACGTTATATCGCAGAAGTATTATTCAGAAATTTAGGTGAAAGCATTATTGACCGTCCTGATTTACGTCATCCAATTCGTTTAGGTGATGTGGCTACATTGGCAGAAGTAGAATGGCAGCAAGTCGCTGAGGTGGTTGATGTGTTTCGCTGTTCCAGCCGCCGTTTTTTGATGCCTGCCCCTGAAGTACTTTTGAAACCGAATACTCTGATTGACATCACACACGAAAGTTTAATTCGCCATTGGGTACGTTTACAAGCATGGACAAATAAGGAGCGTGAATCAGTCAAACTCTATTTGCGCTTAACTGATTGTGCAATGCGTTGGAAACAAAATGAAGCTGAATTATGGGCAGGGGTCGATTTAGCGTTAGCCATACGCTGGCGTGACCAAGAGCATCCAAATAAAGTATGGGCACAACGCTATACTGACACTGAAGAATTCCCCATTGCTTTAAAATTTTTACAAGCCAGTGAAAAAGCTCAGCAAGAGGCAAAAGAACGCCAATTACAAGCAACAAGATTAGTTGCATTAGGAGCAATTTTAATTGCCATTATATTAGGCTTATTAGCGAGTTATAGCTATGTTGAAGGTGAAAATGCCAAACAAGCAGAGCATCTTGCAGAACAAGCTGAACAGAAACGGACTGAAGAATTATTCCAATCTAAGTTGACCCATGCAGGTTTATCAGCCCAAATTGATAATTATGCTCAAGCGCGTGAACTGCTTACTGCATCACAACATTTAGATGGTAAAGTTTCTGCTTCTCGAATCCATGCACGGAATTTATTGCAATGGTTTAGCTCCGAACTGATGAGCACATCACCAATCCAAACTTATACTGGTGCAAATGTACCGCTATATGCTTTAGATATAAGTCCAAATCAGCAGCTCTTAGTTGCAGGTGGTGAAAAAGGTAAATTGGTGTTGTTTGATGTGGAAACGGGTGAATTAGTCCGTGAATTTGTTGGACATGAACAGAGTGTGAAAGCCGTGGTGTTTTATGCGAGTGGTCAGTGTATTATCAGTGCAGGCAATGATGGACAGTTGATAACATGGGTTGCAGGTTCAGGTAAGGTTGTCAGCATGCAGAAAACAGACGAGCAAATTTATGCTTTAGCTTTGAGTTCAAATGGACAATATTTAGCTTCAGGCGGCAATTCTAGTCAGGTGCAATTGTGGAAGGTATTAGAAGATAAGAGTATTGAGCCTTTGTCTGTATTAACTGGGAATCGTGGTAGTATTAGCCGCATTGTATTCAATAAAAATGATACTCATGTTGCGGCGGTTTCTGATGCTGGTTATCCATTGATGATTTGGGATGTACAAACAGGGCTACCAGTCGGTAATAAACTCGGTTTTTCTGGTTTTCTAGCGGTAGATTATGCACCAGATAATCGGCATATTGCGACATTATGGGGTAGTAAAAATTCAGGTGGGACGGTGATTCGTTTGTTTGATACATTTACTGATAAAACAATTTATGCGTTTAAAGGTCATACTAATAATGTATTTTCATTAGAGTTTTTACAGCAAGGTAAAGTATTGGCTTCTGCCAGTCGAGATGCCACGATTCGGATGTGGGATGTGGAAAATGGTGCGGCACTAAGGGTATTACAAGGTCATCATGCCAGTATTAATATGTTGGCTTCAAATACACAACAAGATGAGTTATTTAGTGCAGGTTATGACGGCAAGGTATTGCGTTGGGATGTCGAAACCCCGTATCAGCGTATTACATTGCCTAGTGAGCCTGCTTCTGTTGCCATTTCACCTGATAATAAGTTGGTTATCGTTGGGTTTTCAGATGGTATGTTACGTTTATATAGAGCATCAGATGGAACATTTTTGGCGGAATATGCTGCTCATGGACGTGATGTTCAGCGTTTAGATTTCAGCCCTGATGGACAGTACTTAGTTTCTGCCAGTTTTGACCATTTAGCACGTTTATGGGAAGTGACTGCGGATAGTTTAGAGTTTGTACAGAATTTTGAGGGACATGAAAAGGCGGTTTATAGCGTCAGTTTTGCACCTGATAATAGGGCAATTGCCACTGCCAGTTATGATGGTCAGATTGGTTTGTTTGCGATTGGAGCAGAAAAAGGCCGTTTGTTTAAAGCGCATGATGATAGGGTGCATAGTGTTGATTTTGATCGTACGGGCACATTATTGGTCAGTGGTAGTCGAGATGGTGTCACTCGGTTATGGCATTTGGATAGTGAATGGGTTGATGAACGGCCTGTATTTGATGATATTGATAAGGTAAATAGCTCAGTAATGTGGGTTAGTTTCAGTCCTGATAATCAACGCATTGCCATCACCCAACGCAATCAATTAATTAAAATTTATGATGTGCAAGGACAACGTATAGAACAAACGTTAGAAGGCCATGAGCAAACCATACATCGCGCGATTTTCAGCCCTGATAGTCAGCAGTTAGTGACGGCCAGTGGGGATACCACGGTGCGGTTTTGGGATTTGGTAACACAGAAAGCATTGTTTAAAATTCAATTGCCTACTGTGAGTGGTAATGCATTATGGGATATGGATTTTCAGTGTTATAAAGGTGCGTGTCAGTTAGCTGTACCTTTAACTCAAGGGGAGTTGGTTTTATATGATTTGGGGAATATTTATTGATTTATCTTAGCCAAGATTACTCGCGATCAAGCTCAACTTAATAGTGTCTGCCCAAGAAATTTTGCTCTAATATATCAAGCAAGCTTGTTAAACAGAGACTACTAAGTGACAAAGCTGATTAACAAGTTTGATTCAGTTCGGAGATCATACTCGCTATTCTTTAAAGTTATTAATGAACAGCAAGTTAACAACTTAGTCCCAAACTCTGAAATCATACAAAGAACGCAGCAAACAAGAGTAAGGGCAATACTTACTGACTATTTTCTCTGATATTTGTAATACTTTTCCCACCAATACCATAATTATCAGTACTCACCTCATCAATCTTGACTACACAAGTTTTCTCACCCCTGCCAATAATTTTTACAAAAGCATCTGTCAACGCTTTGATTAATGCCTCTTTCTGCTCTTTGGTTGCGCCGCCATCTTCTTTGGTCATTGTTACATTGATAATGGGCATTTTGAGTTTTCCTTTTTAAAAATTTAACAGTAACTAGAGTCATTTTATTTTAAAGTGATACAGAACTGGCAGTCCTCGATTTTGAAACTGATTGATATTTAAAGTGTAAAAGGACTGCCAGTCCAACACATAAACCGAAATTGACTATATCTAGCCATGCGATGCCATGAATAAACACTTAAAAATCATCGCCAATTATGGCTCAAAAACAATTCTAAGTATTGAGTTTATCAGTTCTCGCTTTTTTTCTCTGATGCTTTTGGCATACTAGATAGTGACGCTTTATAAATAAAAACGAGGAGTAATCCAATGAGTTTTGAACAAAAAACAGCAAAATGGTTTCGCATGTCAAATGAAGTTTGGGAAAGACATGCTAATCCTTGGAGCGTTTGGACACGTTATTCAGGGTTGCCACTCTTGATTATGGCTGTTTGGTCAAGGGTTTGGATCAGTTGGTGGAGTCTAATACCTATTGCTCTGGTAATCACGTGGATTTGGATTAATCCAAGACTATTTAGCAAACCCCAGTCAACAAATAACTGGGCATCAAAAGCCGTGCTTGGAGAGCGCATTTTACTCGAACATACTGCGATTCCAATACACCATTTAACCACACTTAAAGTTTTAAAATTGATAATGATGATAGGCACAGTATTAACCATCTATGGTTTAATTATGCTACATTTTTGCTTAACTATTTTGGGTGTAGTAATTGTTATATTGGGGAAATCTTGGTTTTTAGACCGAATGGTATGGCTATATCAAGATTTAGGACAATAGTGTTGCTTATCTATATTTCTATTTAAATACGAGGAGTTAGGTATTAGTTGGTATTTTTGCATTTAACAGTGGGGTTTTAACAACATTTGTGCTATATTTGACACATTGTCTAAACAAACCTATTTTTAAGGTTATTAAATCAACATGTTAAATAAAAAAACACACTATGAAATATTAGTTATTGAGCCAGAAGCTAAACCAAATGAGATTAAACAAGCAGCTCAGCAATGTCTAGCGATGGCAAAACAGGAATATGAGAAAAAAACCAATACCTATAAAAAAGCATATAGTTTATTAACCCAAAAAAATACAGATGCGAGTCTACGCCAAAAGGCCGCTAAATTATTAGGTTTGGATAATGGACAGACTGATGTTGATACGGTTAGAGAAACAACACAAGATGTTTTAAAAACTGCCAAAATGGGGTATGAAAGAAGAATTAATGAGATTAAGAGCTCTTTTGCCATATTAGGAAATGAAGAAAAGCGGGAAGCGTATGATAATCAACTCTTATTGCAACAAGAACAAGCAAACCGACGTGAAAAAGCCAGTAAACAAGCAAAGAGAGCAAAAGCCCGTAATGAAAAAAACAAGGGCGGTTTCTTAATCAAACTATTACGCTGGATATTATTTTTACTGATTATTGCAGCATTAGTTAAATTTTATTTTGATAACCAAGAACTTGTGCATCAATGGCTAATAAATTTTGGTGTGTTTAGTGAAAAGTAATATTTAGCGAATGAATTAAAAAATAGTTTTTAAATATAGTGTTTGTATATTTTATGCTAAATCATGGGCATAAATCTAAATACTATTGTATTTTATCTTTTGGATTCAATTACTTTATATTTTAATTTATATATCTTTCTTGCTTTTTTAAACTGGAGGGTATATTGCTTAGGTCATGATGACATAAAGCCTTGACTATCCCGCTTAGCTGTGTACATGCTACCCGATTAATCTATGTTAAAAAATTGTGCGATGCAATATAAGAAGTTTAAGTAAAACTACTATTTACAAAACTTATGCTTTATAATAAGATTTTTATACAACTATTATAAGTAAAGTATTGATAGCCAAAAAGTCTAAATATTAGTTATAACTAATATGTAAAATAAGACTAGACTATAACAAAAGATTATGCGTATCATATACAACTTGTAATATATTTAAATCAATAGTTACGAGAACCTACAGAGATAAGTGTTTGAGTATACTATTAAATGTATAAATACTCTATTAAGCTCCATCAGCAACCTACTCGTGGGTTCAAAATTAGGGCTTATTAGGGTAAGCAGGGGAGGGTAGGTTTACACAAGAATATTAACTTAAAAACCCTTTATATCCCTTTTTTAGCTTTAAACATTTAAAATTACCAACAAAGGAGTATTGCAATGCAACAAGACTTGGTTGAACGTATTAAAAGTAATCCAAAATATGAGGAGCTGGTCAGTAAACGCACCAGTTTCGGTTGGACGTTGTCGATTATTATGTTAATTATCTATTATGCTTTCATTTTAGTGATAGCATTTAGCCCTTCAGTATTAGGCACACCTATTAGTGACACATCTGTGATTACGATTGGGATTCCTATTGGTGTCGCAATCATCATTAGCGCATTTATCTTAACGGGTATTTATGTTTTTCGTGCGAACGGTGAATTTGACGCATTATCAAAACAAATCAAGGAGGAGGCTAAGTGAGAAAGTCTATTTTCGTTTGGTCTGCGGCATTGCTAACCGTCTTTGCTGCGACAGGTGCTATGGCTGCGGGTGCTTTAACAGGTGAAGTTGAAAAACAACCTCTTAATATTCCAGCTATTATTATGTTCTTATTATTCGTTGCAGGTACTTTAGGTATTACCTATTGGGCAGCACAACGGACAAAAACAGCAAAAGACTTTTACACCGCTGGCGGTGGTATCACTGGCTTCCAAAATGGCTTAGCAATTGCGGGTGACTACATGTCAGCTGCGTCTTTCTTAGGTATTTCTGCATTAGTATACAGAAGTGGCTACGATGGCTTAATTTACTCTATCGGCTTCTTGGTCGGTTGGCCTGTCATTTTGTTCTTAATTGCAGAACGTTTACGTAACCTTGGTAAATACACATTTGCTGATGTTGCTTCTTACCGTTTATCTCAAACGCCTATTCGTGCATTATCTGCTTTTGGTGCGTTATCAGTGGTATTGTTATATCTTATCGCGCAAATGGTTGGTGCGGGTCAGTTAATTAAATTGTTATTTGGCTTACCTTATGAATATGCCGTTATTTTAGTTGGTGTATTAATGATTTTATACGTCACATTTGGTGGTATGTTAGCAACCACTTGGGTACAAATTATTAAAGCGGTATTATTATTGTCTGGTGCAACATTCATGGCATTAGCAGTACTTTATGGTTTTGGTTTCAGTATTGAAGCAATGTTTGCTAAAGCAATTGAAGTTAAAGGCACTAACGCAATTATGGAACCAGGTGGTTTAGTTTCTGACCCAGTTTCAGCAATTTCATTAGGTATTGCATTAATGTTAGGTACAGCAGGTTTACCTCATATCTTAATGCGTTTCTTCACTGTTGCGGATGCAAAAGAAGCTCGTAAATCAGTATTCTATGCAACTGGTTTCATCGGTTACTTCTACATGTTAACGTTCATCATCGGTTTCGGTGCAATCGTATTAGTATCAACTAACCCTGAATACTTAACAGGTGAAGGCACTTTACGTGGTGGTAACAACATGGCGGCGATTCACTTAGCACATGCGGTGGGTGGCGACATCTTCTTAGGCTTTATTTCAGCGGTTGCGTTTGCGACTATTTTAGCGGTTGTTTCTGGCTTAACCTTAGCAGGTGCATCTGCAATTTCTCATGATTTATATGCAAGTGTATTCAGACGCGGTAACGTAAATGAAGCACAAGAAATGCGTATATCAAGAATGGCAACGATTGTTTTAGGTATCTTAGCTATTTTCTTAGGTATTGCGTTTGAGACACAAAACGTTGCATTCATGGTTGGCTTAGCATTCGCAATTGCGGCAAGTGCTAACTTCCCAGTATTATTCTTATCAATGTACTGGTCTAAGTTAACAACCAATGGCGCGTTCTTAGGTGGTTTATTAGGCTTGATTACAGCTATCGTATTAGTGGTAACAGGTCCTATTGTTTGGGTTGCTATCTTAGGTAACGAAGAAGCATTATTCCCTTACAAATACCCTGCATTGTTCTCCGTTTCAGTCGCATTTATTGGTATTTGGTTCTTCTCTATTATAGATAATAGTGAACGTGCTAAGATTGATCGTGCAGGATTTGAAGCGCAAAATATTCGTTGTCAAACGGGTATTGGTGCTGAAGGCGCAAGTCACTAATCTGAGGCTAAAAGAACAGCTATCTTAATAAAAGATTCATCGTTCTAAAAAATCCCCCATGAACCAAAAGTTTGTGGGGGATTTTTTTTATTGTTCACCTTGTAGCTTATATTTAATATTAGTTATTATGATTTGTTTAACTTTCAGCATGGCTAAATCTCTAAGCAACTGTAGTTTTTCATAATAACGACAGCAACGTATTTAGGTTCTGCAATTACTTTAAAATACGTTTTTTAGTCGTGGCCAAGGATGAAATAGGGATGGCATCAACAATTGCACCCGTTGTTCTATCTATTGCTGCAAGATGCTCGTTAACACTACACGTCATCGATAGATAAGCATAATCATTTGCCTTTTCACCGTGTTTTGCTACAAACTTTTGCCAAATAGGAAAATACTTACTGTCTTCAGCAGTGGCCTTAGTTAAATCCAACTCCTCATACAGCATTGCAGCAAGGTTTTGCTCGGAAATAGACTTAAATTGCTTACCAAACACATAAGGTGGAAACAATAAGTTACCTTCTGATACTTCTGATAACTGCTTATCCCATGATTGTTGTAATTCAGGGCTATTTGGCATTGACAAATAAGCTTGTGGAATCAAGAAATCATTACGTTTAAATTGCTTAGGGTCTGCATTAGCAGCTTTGACATTATTCGCAGATAAACAAACAAACATGCCATCATAATAAACTGTGAGTTTTGGACGTTCCATAAACAATAGTGCAGTTGCTCCTGTTAAAGCAAAAATTTGCACAATCAAAATAACCGCAACATCAAATTTTAGTCCCAGTTTTCCCGGCTTAAATAAAATCAACATCATGACAGGGCCAAGTACCGCATCCACCCCAATCATGATAGATAAGGGTTGCCAAATATTGTTTGTGCTGGCATAAAAATCGGGATACCACAACCATAATGCAATTGCGACAATCGTAAATACAATCAGCAAACTTGTCACTAAATGCGTGGTAAATGCTTGGATTCTCGTCATTTTATAATGCTCCAATGTTTTTTAGAAAAAATAAAGTTACAATACAACAAGTAAAGATAAGGTTAAAGCCTTGTATATCAAGATTGTGGCTCTATATCAAATTACTGGATTTTTAAAACTTAAAACAGCCTAAGGAGTGAAGTTGCCTAATGTTTGACAAAATAGAACTTTTCGTTGAAAAAAGCTTGTTTTCCAGTCGTTGGTTAATTGCCCCATTATATGTAGGATTGATGGGCGCACTTATTATTTTATTGATTAAATTTATCCAAAAATTTTACATCATTACTGATACTTTCCTTACCATGAAAAGCACCGATGTCATGTTAGGCATTTTGGGTTTGGTCGATATTGTACTTGTTTCAAATTTACTACTGATTATTATTTTTAGTGGTTATGAAAACTTTGTGTCAAAAATTGACTTTGTTCAAGGCCATGTTGATAAACCAGATTGGATGGGAAAAGTTGATTATGCTGCACTAAAAATCAAAGTGATTGGTTCAATCGTCGCTATTTCATCTATTGAACTTCTCAAGTTATTTATTAATGTCCAAAATGGTAAACTACAATCGGGCGAAATCAGTTCAGAAACAGTATATGCACTGGTCATTATTCACATGGTATTTGTAACTTCAGGGGTCTTTTTTGCGGTAATGGAGCGCATTATGCACCCTGCCCATTTATTACATCATGATGAAACTGACAAAACTAAAAACGAGCATTAAATGTTGGAAGATTCTGTTGTCATTAAACAATTAGGTTTAGTCCCGTATTTATCGACTTATGATGCCATGCGGGATTTTACCTTACAACGTGGTGAACAAACAATGGATGAACTTTGGGTTTTACAACACCCTGCGGTATATACAATGGGATTGGCTGCGAAACCTGAGCATTTATTGAATACAGGACAGATTCCGGTTGAAAATATCGATCGTGGGGGCCAAGTCACTTATCATGGTATAGGCCAACTTGTGATTTATGTTTTGATGAACGTCAAACGCAAACATTGGGGTGTTCGTCAATTGGTACAACAATTAGAACAAGCCACGCTTGATTACTTAGCCAGTGAAAATATTATTGCTCAACGCCGGGATAATGCACCAGGGGTTTATGTTGGAGAAAAGAAAATTGCGTCTCTGGGTTTACGGATTAAACGAGGTTGTAGTTATCACGGCTTAAGTTTAAATGTGGATATGGACTTATCACCGTTTCAGGGGATTAATACTTGTGGCTATGAAGGCTTAGAAGTGACTCAATTGACAGACTTAGGTGTGACTAAAGATTTTCAACAAGTCAGCCAAGACTTTGTAAACCGTCTGCTGCAAACCTTAGACTATAAAC
>JADGDW010000069.1:19175-21877 GCA_016744725.1 Candidatus Albibeggiatoa sp. nov. BB20
AAATCGAAATACGTTAAAATAATATCAAAATTTAACATAGGATAAAGAATGCACAATAAATTTATCATTTCCAGTCTTTCATTTATGGCTTTGTTAGTTGTTGTGATTGGTTATTTCTTTATCTTACCCGTGTTGCAGCCAACAGCATCTCATGGCATCCGTGGTATGTTACCAAAACCACAACTTATTGAACCTTTTGAATTAACCCGCCATGACACACACGCTTTTAATCTGGATAGCTTTCAAGGTCAATGGACGATGTTATTTTTTGGTTATACTCACTGTCCTGATATTTGTCCTATGGCACTCAGCATTTTGCGTGGCATCAAATTAGGCATGGATGAACAATATCCACAGCAAACTCAAAATACCCAGTTTATGTTTGTCTCTGTTGATGGTAAACGTGATACGCCAGAACAGTTGGGTCAATATGTGACTTTTTTCCATCCTGAATTTGTTGGATCGACAGGCAATGAAACTCAAGTAAATACATTAACTCGTCAGCTCAATATTGTTTATATGCTGATGCCAGAGCAAGACGACGGTAATTATATTGTTAATCATTCATCCAGTATTTTATTAGTCAGTCCAGATGCTCAATTGGTTGGACGATTTTCAACCCCACATGATATTGCTGATATTATTCAGCGTTATATTCAAATGCGCCAAATTATCGAGGAGGATGGTCGTGCGTAATTTATTAAAAACTTTATTATTAGTGATTGGCTTTTTATCTACTCAAGCATTATATGCTGAGGATGTGATTTCAATAGATGGAGCTTGGGTACGTGCTGTGCCGCCTAGTTCAACTGTGACAGCAGCTTATATGAAGATTCATAATCTATCGGATGCCGCAATTGATTTAATCGGTGGTTCAACGGATGCGTTCAAAACCGTGGAATTGCATCAAACTGTGTTTGAAGGTGAGTTAGCTAAAATGGTCAAGCAAGAGAAAATTACTATTCCTGCCCAAGGTGCTACAGAGTTAAAACCGGGAGATTATCATATTATGTTGATTGATCGCCAAATCGACTTGAACATCGGTGATAGTATTGAATTAACCTTGCAGTTTAGTGATGAAATCAGCCAGACTGTAAGCATTGAAGTGAAGCAAGCAAATGTACCTATGATGCACCAACATAAACATTAATCGTTATTATTTTTTATAATCAATGGCTTAAATTATTATAGAGAAGGTATTTCTCATTATTTTTTACAAAGAGCACCTTCTTAAAGTTACCTGATTACCCAAAATAAGAAGGCGATAAGGCAAGGGATGCGTTCTGAGAGCGACAAAAGCTAAATGAGGTAGTAAACGGTCAAGTTGAAAGCGGCGATTAAACCGATAGCAAAATTCAGCTAAGTAGCGAGGAAGATGTTTATGTTGAATTGCATGATAGACTCCAATGATAGCGGTTTTAACATTAGCAATCATGGTATTAACCCAAGTAAACTGCTCAAGTGTTACGCTATGAGCCCCACCGCCAGTTATAATACGAGTGTGCTTGCAGCCGTGTTTTTGAACCGCCTTAAAGCAAGTTAAACCATCAGAGATAACTTCACACTCTGTACTGAGATGGTGTTCAGCCCAAGCTGCAATCTCCTTAGTTTTGAACCCTTCAACAACATTCATATTCATCGAGATAGGATGAGCATCTTGATTTAGACAGACCGCCGCAACAAATGGCACTTTATAGTTGATGCAAATATTGTCTGACTTGTTAAGGAGTGTTGATGATGGTATTTATTGCATTGGTATACTTTCCTACTCTTTAGTTTACAACTTTCTACAGTTCCACATTTTGGACATACGTAACCGTCTGGAGATTTCCAATTGAACAAGGCCGCTTCACATTGCTCTTCTGTTCCATAATCTGCTATCAACTCTGGCAAGCTATACTCTTTTTGAAACTGCACTTGGTTTTTCATTACAATTTCTCCTTATTTCTTTATCTTGACTATAGCTCAAGCTTGTTTCGCTGTAGTTCATTCGTAATCAGGTACTAATTAAACTAAGTAATAGATTTAAAACCAATTTAGCATTAGTTAGAAGTATTTTGATGAACTTTATCATCTCTCTACATACTGGATGTGAAACCTGACTTCCTGTTGCATAATCCCAATTAATTTGATCCGCCAACCCTGCTTGTTGAATATTCCACTTATAAAGAAGAGCTTTTGAAGCAGGCATTAGCAATTAGAGCGTGGAATAAGTCATAATCTGAACGCAATCGTGATGGAAAGTATTACCCGTTGGCAGCAACAGATTTTACTATCACAAACGTATTAGTTTAACTATGGTTGGAAAAAATGTTCAATGCGAGGTATACATGAAAAATCTTGTTCTAAAACTCACTGCTGTATGTTGCTGCCTATTCAGTGCTTACGCCAGTGCAGCCGATCTAAATCAATACAAAATTGAGGTGTGGGCAGATAATTGGTTCACTGCCTATCTTGATGGAAATCTGTTGTTGGAAGATTCTGTTTCAATTAATACAGAACGTTCTTTCAACGCTGAAACCTATGAATTTTCTGCGCCAGACTCCTTTCAATTGGCGTTTATTATGAAAGATTTTAAAGAGAATGATACAGGGCTTGAATATATCGGCTCAAATCGTCAGCAAATGGGCGACGGTGGATTTATTACCCAAATTACCAACTTAGACACAGGCAATATTGTCGGTATTTCTGATGGCTCTATG
>JADGDW010000070.1:0-18949 GCA_016744725.1 Candidatus Albibeggiatoa sp. nov. BB20
TGCACTTCAATCGTCACGGGTAAGGCTTCGATACCAACTTGGGCACGACTATGAATAACGGCAAGAGACATGGGTTTATTCTTTTTAATGGCTTAAAAACATTGTAACATTGTTGATAAATTATTTAACAATGATTATTTATACTTGAAATGTCTCTTCCCTCTTGACGACCTGAAAGAGATAAATAAAACGCTTGCTCTGTTAACTCTTCAAGCAATTTTTTTACTAATCCTTCAAAACCATATTGACCAGCCGCATCTTTTTTCCAAAGCTTTTCTAAAAAATTGTCAAAATTCATAATGATTTGTAGCTCTATTTGCCTAAATGATTTTAAATCAATGGATAGTTAAAATTTTATACTGGCTAAAGAAGGATATGCAATGAGGGAGGGAAAATTAGGAATAGCGATGAAAAATTGATGATAGAACAAGATGAAATGGATTCAAAGATAAACAAGATAAAAAGTCCTGCCCATCCAATCATCCGTTAAATCCTGTTCAAAAACAAAAAAATTACAACAGCAAGCGTCTTACATCAGATAAAATAAAGTTTAAGTATTTTTTGCCTACTGCCCCGTCAATCACACGGTGATGGTAAGAGACAGAATATATTTTACAAAGAAAGCTGGGTGATACATGAGCGATGAGATTCAAGATAACTTAACTCGTAATGATTCAATGAAAAACAACTCATTAAATAATACAGCTTGTGCAGAGTTAGATAGTTTTATAGGTATTATTAGTTGTTTGCCAGAGCAATTCACAGAAAAATGGATAATGATGGTGGAAAATAAGCAAAGTAGTCCTACGAAAGTGTATGGTATAGAAAACGAGAGCTTTGAAGATACGCTTAATCGGGATATTGAAATTAAGAGTTTATCGAATCTTTTGAAAAATGTAGAGACCCCTACTGTTTTGGCAATTAATTCAAAATGGGGGACAGGGAAAACGACATTTATCAATTTATGGGAAAAACATCTTGAATCAGACAAAGAGATAGAAACAATTTGCTTTAATGCGTGGAAAAATGATTTTGCTCCTGATCCTCTCACTGCGTTTTTAAGTGAAATTAACCCATTTTTTTCAAAGGAATCAAAGGAAGCTGATACTAATCCTCATTGGGAAAAAGCAAAAAGAGTAGGGATATATTTTTCAGGCAAATTGATTCCCATCGCAGCTAAAACAGCAACGGCAGGATTATTGGATATTGATGAGCTATCTAAGTTTTTAAAAGAAACTGGATTAGAAGATACAGGGATAGAATCAGAATTAGAAAATCTATCCAAAGATTTGTCCAAAGATGTAGTTAATACGTATGCAAGTCACTATATTGGTTACAAAGCCTCTGTAAGCTTGATTGATACATTTAAAACAAATCTCGAAATTGCAATTGCAGAAAAGGGCAAAAGATTGGTTATTTTTGTTGATGAATTGGATAGATGCAGACCCACTTATGCGATTGAATTATTGGAAAGAATTAAACATCTTTTTGATATTAAAGGTTTGGTTTTTGTATTGTCTTTGGATAAAGAGCAACTTTCACATAGTATCAAAGCCGTTTATGGGCAAGATATGGATTCAGAAGGTTATTTAAAACGCTTCATTGATATTGAATATCGTTTAAAAGAACCTAATCCAGAACAACTAGAGCTTTATATTAAAAGCTTATTTGACCAATTAAATTTTCACCAGCAACACAATATTATACAAAACTTTGTCAAAGTTTTTTTATTTCTCCGAAAACATTATAGTGACTTCTCATTAAGAGAAATCAATCAATATATTGAAAGAGTCAACATAATTATTCAGTTATTTGATAAAGAACAATCATCTTCAAACAAATATTTCTGTTATATGATAGCTACTTTACTTATTGTTCGTGAAAAAAATTATGAAGTCTATCGTGACTACATTATTCCAAAAAATACTCCAGAAAAAATAATCAAACATCTTAATTCAACTAGCTACACTTCTATTTGTAATATAGATACACAACCTTCATCTAAACCTCCAACAAAATATGGATTAGACTTTGCTGATCATGTTCAAATGTGTACCTATTTGGTTTATCTCAAATTAAAAAATCATAAATTAGATGAACCTACAATCCAAAAACTAGAAATTTGGTATGAAGAATGGTCTTCTAGGGATAATGTAGAGGAAAAGGCGTTTATTAAGGAGTTTAAAGACCATTTTGAAAAAATAACAGACCCAAATGAAGGTTATGAAAAACATGGGGGAATGTCTGTTTTAAAAGATTTAGACTCAATAATTGATAAAATAGAATTATCTACACAATTTAGCTAATTTAGTCTGTTAATTTGGTTTAATAAAAAACATAGCATAATTATGCAATTAGATAGATTTCAGGACAAGCAAGATAAAAATCCTGCCTATCCATTCATCTGTTACATCCTGTTCAAAAACCAGATTACAACAACCGTCTCACATCTTGAACAAGAGGAATACAAACAATGCACAATCCCTCATTAACAGAAATCATTGAAACGTTGCGACAACATAAAACACAATTCAAAAACCGCTATGATATTCGTCGTTTAGCTGTATTTGGCTCACGTGCTAGAAATGAACAACGAGCAGATAGCGATATTGATATTCTTGTTCAACTGGGAGATAAACCATTAGGATTACAATATTTTTCTTTAGTGAGAGAAATCGCTGCTTTATTTCCAGTAAAAACAGATGTTGTATCGCAAAATGCTTTAAAACCTCAATATTTCGCCGCTATTCAAAAAGATTTACACGATGTCTAAAAGAAATGAACAACTGCTAATCGCGGATATTTTAGAATCTATAGGTAAAATTCAGCGTTATCTCAAAGATATGTCTTATGAAACATTCGTGAATGATGAAAAAACTATTGATGCTGTGGTTAGAAACTTTGAAATTATTGGCGAAGCCGCGAACCAAATGCCCAAAACTTTTACAAAACGTTATCCAGCAATTCCTTGGCGGGATTTATCAGATTTTCGTAATGTCTTAATTCATGCTTATTTTGGTGTTGATTTGCAAATGGTTTGGCAAATTTTTGAATTAGATTTAGACACGTTAAAAGAACAAATTATAACTTTAGAAAAGCAGGAATGGAAAAAGGCATAGAGAAAGGATAGGACAAATTAATCTATTGATAAGCTTATTACAGTACCGTTTTAGCGAATTACCCAAATGGGCAACAATAAAAATTAAGCAAGCGCAGAACAATTGTAGCAATGAAATTTAAAAGTGAAATATTGAACAAACAGAAAAAGGATAAACAAGATAAAAATCCTGCCTATCCAATCATCCGTTAAATAACTAAATTACAACAACAACCGTCTTACATCAGACAGAATAAAGCTTAAATACTGCGTGAACCGCGCTCCCGATGCACCGTCAATCACACGATGATCGTAGGAAACAGAGAAAGGCATAATCAAGCGTGGCACAAATTCACCATTTTCATACACGGGCTGCATACTGGAACGTGAAACGCCCAAAATAGCCACTTCGGGTGCATTCACAATCGGCGTAAACTGTGTACCACCAATCCCGCCTAAGCTGGAAATAGTAAATGTACCGCCTTGCATTTCGCTTGGAGATAATTTGCCATCACGGGCTTTTTTACTGATTTCGCCTAATTCGCGTGCAATATCGAACAAACCTTTCAAATTCACATCTTTAATCACAGGTACAACCAAACCGTTTGGCGTATCGACTGCAACCCCAATGTTATAGTATTTCTTCAATACTAAATTTTCTTTGCTCTTATCTAATGACGCATTGAAATTAGGATATTCTTTCAGCGCGGCAACACTGGCTTTCAGTAAAAATGCCAACATCGTCACTTTCACACCGTGTTTTTCAGCTTCAGCTTTTAAGCCTTTGCGGAATGCTTCCAACTCAGTAATATCCGCCTCGTCGAACTGAGTAACATGCGGAATATTCAACCAAGCGCGATGCAAGTGAGGGCCTGATAATTTCTTAATTCGACCCATTGGCTGAACTTCAATTTCACCGAATTTACTGAAATCAACTTCTGGAATCTCAGGAATGCCCATACCACCACTGGCAGGTGCTGCGGTTTGAGTCGCTGCCGCTGGCACACCTTGGGTTAAGGTGATTTTCACAAAAGATTTAACATCATCTTTCAGAATTCGACCGTTACGACCTGAGCCTGTGACTTCACCTAAATTCACACCTAACTCACGGGCTAATTTACGCACCGCAGGCCCTGCATGGACTTTTGACATTTTCGCTTGAGTCGTAGGCTGAGCGATTGGCGCGTGTTGGGGTTCACGTAATTGAGCGCGTTTGGAATTTGGATCAGACGGTGCTTTAGCTGCAATATTTTGTGTGGCAACAGGTGCAGATTCTGCCACGGGTTCAGGCGCACTGGCAACAGGAGCAGCCGCACTACCACCACTGGCTTCCGCGATTAAAATCAATGAACCTTCTGAAACAGAATCGCCAATATTGATTTTTAATTCTTTGACCACACCCGCAAATGGTGCAGGCACTTCCATGGTGGCTTTTTCGCTTTCCAAGGTGATTAACGCTTGTTCAGGTTCAAAGCTATCGCCCACTGCAACCAATATTTCAATCACTGGCACAGCAGGGAAATCACCAATATCTGGTACAGTCACATCAATATTACCCGATGCGACAGGTACAACCGCAACAGGCGTAGATTCTTGAGCCACAGGCGCAGCACTTGCACCACCCGCTGAAGCCATTTTGATAATCAAAGAACCTTGTGAAACCGTGTCACCAATATTGACTAAGATTTCTTTAACCACACCCGCACTTGGGGCTGGGACTTCCATCGTTGCCTTGTCACTTTCTAAAGTAATCAAAGCTTGTTCAGGTTCAACCAAATCACCTACAGCGACTAAAACTTCAATCACTGGCACATCGGAAAAATCACCAATATCAGGGACTAACACATCTTCAATCGCGCCACCCGATTGAGCCACAGGTGCAGATTCTGCCACAGGTTCAGGGCTTGCAGGGGCAGCAGATTCTCCCGCCGCTTCCATTTTAACAATCAACGTGCCTTCTGAAATAGCATCGCCAATTTTAACAATCACTTCTTTCACCACACCCGCATAAGGAGCTGGCACTTCCATGGTCGCCTTATCACTTTCTAAAGTAATTAAAGCTTGTTCCGCGTCAACCGAATCGCCAACCGCCACCAATACTTCAATCACTGGGACATCAGAAAAGTCACCGATGTCAGGCACAAATACGTCTTGAATTGCCATCTATGTCTCTCCTTATGCGGTCAATGGATTTGGTTTTTCTGGATTGATACCATATTTATCAATGGCTTCTGTCACTTTGCTAGCAGGAATTAAATTCATATCCGCCAAGCCTTTTAAAGCAGCAACGGTGACATAATAACGATCCACTTCAAAATGGCGACGTAAGCGTTTACGTAAATCACTGCGTCCAAAACCATCTGTTCCCAAAGTCAAATAATTCATCGGCACACATGAACGTATTTGATTTGCATAGGCTTTCACATAATCCGTTGCAGCGATGGCGGGCCCTTGACGACCTTTCAAACATTCGCGCACATAACACATTTTGCGATCCGCTTCGGGGTGTAACATATTCCAACGTTCTGTGTCTTCACCTTGGCGACGTAATTCGGTGAAACTGGTGACGCTCCAAATATCTGAACTGATGCCGAAATCTTCAGCTAATAAACTGCTGGCGGCGATCACTTCGCGTAAAATCGTGCCACTGCCCAAAAGCTGTACTTTTAATTCTGAATCCATGCCTTCTTTCAACAAATACATGCCTTTAAGAATGCCTTGTTCCACGCCTTCTGGCATTGCAGGATGGATATAATTTTCATTCATGACAGTCAAATAATAGAACACGTTTTCTTGTAGTTCATACATGCGACGTAAACCATCATGTAAAATCACTGCTAATTCATACGCATAAGTTGGATCATACGTCACGCAATTGGGGATATTCGCCGCAATCATTAAACTGTGACCGTCTTGATGCTGTAAGCCTTCGCCCGCTAAAGTGGTTCGACCCGCAGTACCGCCGATGAGGAAACCACGCGCTTGCATATCACCCGCAGCCCACGCTAAATCGCCCACCCGTTGGAAACCAAACATAGAATAGAAGATGTAAAACGGAATCATGTTAATGTTGTTATTCGCATACGAAGTCGCCGCCGCAATCCATGAGGACATCGCGCCTGCTTCATTAATGCCTTCTTCTAAAATTTGACCTTTTTTGTCTTCGCGGTAATACAATAATTGGTCAGCGTCTTGTGGCTCGTATAATTGCCCTTCAGATGAGTAAATCCCCAACTGGCGGAACATGCCATCCATACCAAAAGTACGCGCTTCGTCTGGGACGATTGGGACAACGTTTTGACCTAATTTTTTATCTTTAACCAACACGTTTAACATGCGCACGAATGCCATGGTGGTGGAAATTTCGCGGTCGCCTGTGCCTTTTAATTGGACATCAAATGCGGATAATGGTGGCACTTCTAACGGAGTCGCGGTTTTTTGACGTAAAGGCAAGTAACCGCCTAAAGCTTGACGACGTTCTTGCAAATACTTGATTTCTGGACTGTCATCAGGTGGACGATAGAATGGTGCTTCTGCGACTTTGTCATCAGGAATCGGAATATTGAACCGATCACGGAATTCGCGTAACGCCGCTTCACCCATTTTTTTCTGTTGATGTGTCGCGTTTTGACCTTCACCCGCATCACCCATGCCGTAACCTTTAACCGTTTTAGCAAGAATAA
Organism: Candidatus Albibeggiatoa sp. nov. BB20; assembly: GCA_016744725.1. Lineage (GTDB taxonomy): Bacteria > Pseudomonadota > Gammaproteobacteria > Beggiatoales > Beggiatoaceae > Albibeggiatoa. The sequence goes on from JADGDW010000070.1 coordinate 6,781, forward strand.
CAGTCGGTTGACCTTTATGCGCTACCGCTTCGGCATACGCTGCATAAATTTTCTGTGGATCATGACCGCCACGATTCAATCGCCAAATGTCATCGTCACTCATGCCCGCAACCATGGCTTTTAATTCTGGATATTTGCCAAAGAAATTGTCGCGTGTATATTTACCGCCTTTGGCTTTGAAGTTTTGATATTCGCCATCAACACATTCTTCCATCCGTTGACGTAATAAACCATCGGTATCCGCTGCTAATAATGGATCCCAGTAAGAACCCCAAATGACTTTAATCACGTTCCAGCCTGCGCCACGGAATTCCGCTTCAAGTTCTTGAATAATTTTGCCATTTCCACGTACAGGCCCGTCTAAACGCTGTAAGTTACAATTGACGACAAATACTAAATTATCCAATTTCTCGCGCGAAGCCATGCCGATTGCGCCTAATGATTCAGGCTCATCCATCTCGCCATCACCCATAAACGCCCACACTTTACGGTTTTCAGTTTTAGCTAAACCGCGATGGTGCAAATAACGTAGGAAACGGGCTTGATAAATCGCCATAATCGGGCCTAAACCCATTGAAACTGTTGGGAATTGCCAGAAGTCAGGCATTAACCACGGATGCGGATAGGATGATAGACCATCGCCATCAGCTTCTTGACGGAATTTTGATAATTGTTCTTCAGAAATACGACCTTCTAGGAAGGCGCGGGCGTAAATACCGGGGGCTGAATGACCTTGGATGTAGAGTAAATCGCCGCCATGGTCTGGGGTTTTGGCATGGAAAAAATGATTAAAACCGACATCGTACAATGTTGCGGCTGAGGCAAAACTGGCAATATGTCCGCCGAGTTCTGAGCTTAAACGATTGGCATTGACTACCGTTGCAACCGCATTCCAACGGATTAATGAGCGAATCCGCCACTCTAATTCTGCATTACCGGGGTCTTGTTGTTCTAAATGGCGGGGGATGGTGTTAACGTAAGCTGTATTGGCACTATGGGGAATGTAAGTACCTGAACGTCTTAGTTTTTCAATCATACGTTCGATGATGAAGTGAGCGCGTTCGTCTCCTTCTTCCTCCAGCACGCTTTCAATGGCATCGACCCATTCGCGTGTTTCCTCCAAATCAATATCCTCTTTTTGATGGACATTTTTATAAGGTGTTGTCATAGTGTCTCCTTTTGGGTATGACAAGTTGTTTTAATTTTTTATCTTGATAGAACAACGCCTTGTGAGCTTAGTTCAGTCAAGCACCTAAAATTTTTGGATAACCCACAGAATATAACGAAAATAAATCATAGTCAAATTTTTTATATAAAGGATTAGTTTTGCTTATGGTTTGAATAGCCTGTTTTAAATAATGTTTTTAATGGATTTTGTGTGCCATAATGGTTGATCATCAAATAACTAAAATGTATAGTTCCAATATTTTCTAAGGGGAATAAACTATGGCTTCTCTTGATATTTTTACAGTAATAGCAGGGGTAATAGGAATAATGTCATTCTTATTTTCAGGTTGGGTATGGATGAAATCAGATACCAAAATAAGAGAATTAAGAAATGTAATTAATACAGTTCATGATATTAGTAGTACAGTTTTATGGGAAGAAAATATGTTGTTAGCTGAAAGCCATGAAACCAGATTAAGACAAGCAGATAAGACAATAGGGTATATAATGAGCTTGATTAAATTGACAGAACACTATAGTGGAAATAAACACAAATACGAAAGTAGTATGGAGCTTGATTTGCTTATAGATAAAGGAATTATTTGGACAAACGCTATGATAGGTGAATTAGAGATGTCCCCAAATATAAAGATAACATGGTTAATTACGCCAGATTTTCAACCTGATTCATCTCAAGCTACAACGGGAAAAATGGTAAATAAATGTATTAAGAAAGGTAATAAATATGTGTTTTTTTACCCTGATGATTTACCGCATGTAAACTCAGAAATTGATCGTCTTATGAATAATATTGGTCTAAGCAATTATAAGAAAAGTGAATTAGATAAATATGCTTTGACAATTCCCCTAAACAGACAAAAATATACTAATCTATTTGATACTGGGAATACTATTTTATTCTTTTTTGATACTCAACGTCATTTAATACCAAGATGTTTTAGTGAAATATCTCTAACTCGCGTGCCAGAGCGTGGAGTATTTTGGCAAGAACACACTGATGTAAAAACAAATGAAATTAGACATATACTACAAGAAGAATACTTGACATACTTAGAAGAGAAAAAAAATGATTGTTAGACCCTATGAGTATTGGGAATCAAACAAGACTCTTGATTATATTTCCTATCCTAGTAAAGAGCATAAAAGAAAGTTAGTCCATTACTATAAAAATAATTACCCTAGAATAGAAAATGCACCATACTTAGAACGTGATGAAATCAACAAATACAAATTAATTCGTATTCAACATCTTGTGAACTATGCTTACAACAATACTGACTTCTATAACTACAAGTATAGAAAAGAAGGGATTACCCCTCAAGATATTAAAAGTTTAGATGATTTTTCAAATATTCCTGTTATAACTAAAGATGAATTAATAGAAGCATTTCCTAACTCTTGTGTTGATTTAATTAATTATGATGAAAAAAAGCTATTTGCCACACGCTCATCGGGATCATCAGGTAAAGTAGTAAAACTTTTATACGATCTTAATGCTGTACTTGAAGATACGCTTCATGGTGTGCGGCAATGGAAGATGCAGTCTGAAGATAAATATAGTAAGAATGACAAGGTAGCTATGATTTATACATGTCCTTGGTGGTTTGGAGATATTGGAGAGTATTTCAGAAACTATTTTATTTCTTCTCTACTCTCTGTAGAGGAAATAGTTTCCGTACTGTATGACATACAACCTGAAATAATATCTTGTTACCCAAGTGTTCTCAATAGTATTGCTCCATATATAACCAACCTTTCAAATACCTATTTAATCGTTATTCATTCAGAGCAATCAACTTCAGAGCAGCGGAAATATTGGTCAAACCTATTAGGAGTGCCTGTTCTTGATGAATATAGCTCAGAAGAGGCTACTCGTATTGCATTGCAGCTACCATGTGGTAAATATCATGTTTGTGAAGATACTGTTCATTTAGAAACTATACCTAGTAAAAATATGAAGCTAGATGCTACTTCAAAAGGGGTTGCTGTAGTTACTAATTTACTAAATACAGCCATGCCAATAATAAGATATATTCAAGGGGATTTAATATCTCTATCAGAATCAGAATGTTCATGTGGGGTAAAATGGAGTATTTTAGAATCACTAGATGGTAGATTAAATGATAGTTTTATTACAAAGAATAGAAAATTAATAAATTCGGGAGTTTTGCTTGATACAACTTATCGCTGGCTGATGGAAACAAATTTAAATATCAAGAATTTTGTTCTTTCTCAAGTTGACTTTGATTGTTTAGAATTATCGTTATTAGCTAATGATTACAGCTTAATTGAAAGAAATAGAGAAAAATTAAACTCTCTGCAATCATGGTTGGAAATTGTATTTTCTCATTCAATTAATTTGCGATGCATTCCAAACTATACAGAAATCAGGGCATCTTCGTTTAAGGAAAAGCCAATTCGCTGTCTACTAAATATACATGAAAGTGAGGAAGAACTAACAAACTTAGAAGTTAGTTTGTAGACAATTATACCTTGCTCCTAAACCCAGCTTTGAGGGATTCTCCTCATTTTTTATAGAACTCGTTTGGAATCTTTTGCTATTTTTTTGCTTATGTTTTAGGCATAACAGCAAAAGACAGTGAGCGATTAAAACAACTCTTTCTTAATGGAGGCAAAACATGCAAGTACAAAGACACATTAAAAACATCACATCATCACATTTGGAATTAGAATTACCTGCTTCATTTATCAATCAACAAGTTGAAATTTTAATTGTGACACTTGATGATGCTCCAATGCCACCTAAACGCCGTCGCAGTCCCCCAGCACAATTTGCAGGAAAAGTAAAAGAACTCGGCGATGTCATGAACACAGTTCCAGAGTCAGACTGGAATTTATCGGTATGATTATGTTAGATACACATATCTGGCATTGGTGGATTAACCAAATCCCAAATAAACTTTCTCCTACATTATGTGAATTAATTGAAAATACTGAACGCCTTGGTATTTCTGCTATATCTTGCTTTGAAATGGCTTGACTGGTAAAACATGGGCGCATTGACTTGGGCATGTCGTTTGACGAGTGGTATCAACAAGTAGAGGAAGCCAATATCATAGAGTTTTTACCTGTTACCCCATCTATCGCAGCAAAAGCAGTCAATTTACCAGAACATCATAAAGACCCTATGGATAGAATCATTATTAGCACAGCTTTACACTACAATGCTCAATTAATTAGTTTTGACGGTGTGTTTCCAGCTTATCAAAATATAGGTTTATAATTGATTACAAAAAATTAAGAAAGGAATTGGGACGTGAAGTTTAAATTATTTATCCTCTAACCTCTTTACGACTTTCTTCAATGTGTTCAACAATTTCTGGTGTAAATAAACCATCCATTTTTTCAGCAAACTCAGCCCATTTTGTTTGAGGTATATTATTAACGTCATTTATCACATGAATTTTCAGATGAAACTTTTCTCTCCCCACCTCTAAAAACTGCTGAATAATATGCAGATCATTGCTTTCTATTTGAATATTAGTCATCATAATGAAATCTCTAAATATGAATTGATTCTATAGTATAGCAAACTGGTATAAAACAAAAGTATGGTGAAATAGCCATATTTAAGCTATTCTTAAACTCATGACTCAACCAAGCTTTGAATGGGACGAGAATAAAAACCTCGAAAATCAGAACAAACATGACGTATCATTTTATGATGCACAATATGCTTTTTTTGACCCAAACCGTGTTATAGCAGAAGACACTAATCACAGCCAAACTGAACAACGATTTTATTGCTTTGGACTGGATGAAAATGGAAACGGCGTACTCACCGTGCGTTTTACATACAGAGCAGGCAAAATACGTATTATTGGTGCAGGATATTGGCGTAAAGGTAAAAAAATCTATGAGCAAGCAAATTCAATATAGCGATGAGCCAATTGGAGACATTGAGTTAATGTCAGACTTTTTGCCTTCACCAGACGAACTTATACTTAAAAACAAAAACACTAAAATAACTATTTCTCTAAGTACTGAAAGCGTTACTTATTTTAAAGAAATAGCAAACAAACACCAAATGCAATATCAGAAACTCATTCGACAATTATTAGATGAATACGTAACACATCAAAAAAGCATTAAATAATGACTGTAAAACGATTTGATACGATTGCCGTCACAGAAAATACACCAGAACATAATTTATACCGTGGACAAGTGGGCACAATTGTAGAAATGCTTACACCTGATACTTATGAAGTTGAATTTAGTGATAATGAAGGACAGACCTAAGCCATGCTAGCTCTTAATACGAATCAATTTCTGGTGTTACATTACCATTTTTTACAAGCAGCATAATAGATTCGAGAAAGGAATGGGGAAATGAAATTTAAAGCTTTAGCTCGCTACCAAGCTGAGCTTGGTAGTGTATGTTTAAAAAGCTCTGCTTCGAGAGGGAATACATCAAGCAGAGCTTGATAGGCAGGCATTACCAAATAGAATTTGGGAACGAGCTGATTTTTTCATCTTTTTAACATTTTGTGAGTATATCAATGAGCTGGATAGAATCTATAACTAATAAAAATAAACAAACCACCGAAGAAATAACTAAAGATGTTAAAAATAATGAAGAGGGGAATACTAATATTTGGGACAACATAGGAAAGTCATTTACTGAAGCTTGGGACAGCGTGGAAAAGTCCACCTCTGAAACTTGGGGCAGCGTGGAAAAATCTGCTTCTGAAACTTGGGGCAGCGTGGAAAAATCTGCTTCTGAAACTTGGGACAGTGTGGAAAAATCTGCCTCTGAAACTTGGAGTAGCGTAGAAGAATCGGTTTCTAATACAGGACATGAAACTATAGATACAATTCGTAATTGGATTGTTAACCTCATGATAGCTGCAATTAATTCATGTTCTACAGAGCAAGACTGCTTAGAAATTATTGCATGGTTAGCTCTAGTAAGAGAAATACTCAATAATCCTGACTTTTCAACCCGACAAAAAGCAGCCCAAATTTATGATTTACTCGACTCCAGAAAAACTGTTGGGGTCATGTTTCGTAGTGTAGAACAAGCTGTAGAAAATTACAAAAATGCTGACCTTCCTTTAGCTATTAAAGTTGCTATTCCTGCCACATTGGCTGCTGCAACAATAGTAGGTGGTCAAGGTGTGGGTATTGCTGCATTTGGTACTGCTATTGGCTTACCTGTTTTGTTGCTAATATTTATTGGTACAGCGGGCATTACCACTATTATTGAGGCATTTTTTAGTCAATCTGAGTCACAAAATTATATTAGTTTAGTTATGGCTATTATCGCTACAGATGAGCTTTTAAGACAAACAAACAAAGCATTAAAAAAAGCGATGATTTCTGAACCTAAAGAGCCTAAATCTTTTGAGATGCCTTCAGAAGAAAAAGCCTTAAGAGAAATCTTATTAAATATGGATTCATATGATTTTGAAAGTCACATTATGAGTTTTTTTCAAAAATATGGATTGGCATGGGTGACGAAAAAATCTAACGATGCAGGAATAGATGGTTTTGCAAGACATCCAAATGGTTTAATTATTGTTCAATGCAAAAGACATGCGTCTAGCAATCCCGTTGGTAGACCTATAATCCAACAGTTTAAAGGTGTATTAGAGGAAAATAAAGAAACTTGGAAAGGGTACATTGTCACCACAAGTTACTTTACAAATGAGGCGAAAGAAAGTGCTCTTAAAAATAATAAAATTGTTTTAATAGATATAGATGTTTTGGTTCAATGGCATCTTGAAAAAAATTCATTTGAAGAAGGGTAAAAGAGGATTTTTATCTTGCATTATTTTAAAAGGAATAAACCTGCACCCACACTAAAAGTATGGCAATTATAGCTCGCTACCAAGCTCAGCTTCGAGAGTAAATACATCAAGCAGAGCTTGATAGGCAGGCATTACCAAATAGAATTTGGGAACGAGCTATACCTCCCCTTATTCAATCTCTCTCTGTTGGAATACAACCCAGACGCTCTGCATCTTAATTTTGAAGTTCTTTATAGCATGCTAATAATATGTTTCTTATAATAAGTTAAGTCATTGATGTGGGGTATGGGATAAAATTTCACCTTGTTCCCACAATAGCGGCAAAAACAAGATGAAACATTGGATAGGCAGATATTTGATGGCAACTAACTAACATCAACCTCATCAAAATCACGGATTTGTGGGTGGGGATAACTCGACATACGACGGTCTTCGCGGTTTAAACAATAGGTTTTCATGCCTGTATTTTGTGCCGCATCTAGCTCTTCAACAACATCTGATAAAAATAGAATATGTGAAGGTGCTTCATCAATACGTTCAGCAATATTGCGATAAGAACGTTTTTCTCGCTTATGACCTGTTGTCGTATCAAAATAACCAGAAAACAAATCGGTTAAATCACCATATTCTGTATGACTAAAAAATAATTGTTGGGCTTGAATCGAACCAGAGGAATACACATATAGCTTTTTACCATTGGTATGCCATTTTTGTAAATTAGTCACCGCATCAGGATAAACATGAGCTTTATATGCCTGATCCTTATAACCGATTTCCCAAACCATCCCTTGCAATGCTTTTAATGGCGTGGCTTTTTTGTCCTCACTCATCCAAGTTAATAATATTTGAATCGTTTCATCTTGAGTTAAATCAGCCTTCCTAACTATTTCACGGGTGGCTTCTAACTGCTTTTGTACTTCTGAATCTTGGCTATGCGCTTGGATAAACTGAGGCAAATGTAACTCGGAATAAGGAGATAATACCTCACGCACAAAGTCAAATGAGGATGTAGTTCCTTCAATATCGGTTAAAATAGTAGTAATCATCAGACTATGCTCCCATTAGAGGAAACTGCTTGGCAATCTCATCCCCAGTCAATTTAGTTCCTATAGGCGCATTGATTAAAGTGATAGTCGCTTGGCTTGGCTCACTTGCATCGCATACAGTTGTTGTCATTGCATCTATCCTAAGGTTTTTTATTTATAAGTTAAGAGTTTTGTATTCAAATAAGAATTTGCACGCTTCAACACCAGATTAATCCCATGTATACATGACCCGTAATCAAATAAGCATGAATCGCTGGATTTCCATCATACGTATTCACTTGCTGAGATAAATCAGTCATATCTTGGATATTGGGGAATCGACACTGAAAAATAGGGGTCATGAGTCTCTGTCTTGGGGATTTCATCATCTTCTAAATGCAAATACCCTTCAGCTTTCATAAAATTTTGACAACACTGCTGCATTAACAAAATGAGTATGCAATACCGCGCCAACGTAAGCATTACGCTCATATAACATTGCATGTAACAAGCTTGCAGCAGAAGACATTTTATGAGTATCCATTGCCGTTTCTGAGATATTAACTGCCTTAAGATCATCTGGAGCTAATTCAACTTTTGATTGTCCTGAAGTGAACAATACTTGGTCGTGCATGGATTATCAGTGTTTTGTGAGTTTGAGCCATTATAATTTTTTAAATGGATATTGACTACTGATAAAACTTAAAACAAGCAAGTTAAGGACATTTTTTAGACAAATGCCACAATAATCGATTTATTTGGTCTCATGTGAATGACAATATCTCATGAATGAGCAGTGAATTATAGTGATAAACTCATGATTACAAATACTCGGTAACAATACAATTACGACCATTTTGTTTGGCGGTATACAATGCGGTATCTGCTGCTTTAATCAGTGTGATGGGCTGATGAAAATTCTCAGGAATTGTATTAGCAATACCAATACTTAAGGTAATATGCTGATTGATTTGGGAAGCTTCATGAATAATTTTAAAACTGTGTAAGGTTTTTTGAATATCACGCGCTACTTTTAAAGCCCCTTCTAATGGCGTATTTGGCAAAATCACCATAAACTCTTCACCACCATAACGTGCAACTAAATCCGCTGGACGTTTGACCGCTTGATTAATTGCTTGAGCAACTTGTTTTAAACATTGATCCCCAACAACATGGCCATAAGTGTCATTATATTGCTTAAAAAAATCAATATCACATAGAATGATGCCCAATGAAATTCTTTCTCTAATCCCACGTTTCCATTCTTGCTGTAAATAATCTTCTAAACGTCGTCGATTTGCAACTTGAGTCAAATCATCGATAATTGCCAAGCGTTTTAACTCTTCATTGGCTTTTTCCAACGAGGTTTTTTGAATCAGTAATTCTCGCTGTAAATTGCGGATCGTTAAATGGGTTTGAATCCGAGCAAGTAATTCTTTTTGTTGAAATGGCTTGGTCACATAATCAACTGCACCGACTTCAAAACCTCTGACTTTACTCTCTAAATCTGACAGTGCTGTCATAAAAATCACAGGAATATCTTGGGTCTCTTCATTCTGTTTTAATAATTCACAAGTCTCAAAGCCATCTAATTCAGGCATCATAATATCTAGCAAAATCAAATCGGGGTGTTCTGATTGTGCTACGGCTAAAGCACTTCTACCATCTTCGGCAATTAATACTTCACAATTTTTGCCCGTTAGCACCTTATACACAATACGTGCATTGTGTGGGGTGTCGTCAACAACAAGAATGGTACTTCTATGAAATATATCTATTTGCATAATCTTTTAAGGTGTTAGGGTCGATGTTACCTATTGACTTGGCTTGAACGTTTAGTATCAAAAAATAGCCCAAACTCACAATATAGAGTCAATCAGATAAGTATTGTTTTAAAACTTCCTTTAATTTTTTCAATTCAAAATTGTCCAGTAAAGTTTGGATTTCCTCAATAAATGCTTTTGATTCAATATGGTGCTTTTTTAGGTTTTCTAAGCGTGATTGAATAGCTTGTACTTTACCAGAAACTGACAATTTAAATAATATTTCTAACTCATGCGGAGGTGGCAATACAAGTTGTTTTGGACTGGTATCTATATCGGGTTCAATTTGATAACTATCATATATCCATTCTAGTTGACAGTTGTTCGCTAAACAATGAAATAAATCAGCACTTTTAATAGGTTTCGATAGAAAATCATTACAGCCTGCAGCTAACATATCTTGCTGCTGCTGTTCTAATACACTAGCTGAAAAACCAATAATGACCGTATCCTTAAATAAGGGTAATTTGCGTAATGCACGGGTTGTTTCTAAACCATCCATGATAGGCATCTTCATGTCCATAATGATGATGTCTGGTTGAAACTCACTTGCTCTTTTGATCGCATGGTGGCCGTCATGTGCTTGTTGTATTTTAAAACCCAATGGCTCTAATAAACTTTCTAATAATATTCCATTCTCTTTAATATCATCTACAATCAGTACTTTAAGTTTATGTTGAGATTCTGAATCTACAAACTGATAGCCGATAATATGTTGTGATTTCTGTGTTGGTTCAATCGGTTGGTTATCGATATAACGTGCTTTTAATAGCGGAATTTCAAACCAGAATAAGCTACCTTTACTGGGTACAGTTTCAACATGCAATTCTCCATTCATCATAGAGACTAAGCGTTGTGTAATTGGCAAGCCTAACCCAGTCCCTTCTTGATTTTTTGTATGCAAATTGTCGATTTGTTGAAAAGGTTCGAAAATCGTATTTAAATACTGTTGATTGATCCCTAGCCCAGTGTCATGTACTTCAAAACGCAATCGTTGCTCGCGGTAAATATATTTTAAAGATACTTTACCTGTGTCAGTGAATTTTATCGCATTACTGAGTAAATTCAATAAAATTTGCCGTAACCGCTTTTCATCTAAATAAACTTCAACAGGAACGTTTTGAGTATCTTCGGTTAATTGTTCATAATTAAAATCAATGCCTTTTTGTTTGGCACGGATTGAAAACAAATCAACAATATCTAGTAAAAATTCAGCTAAACGAAATTCAGCCAAGTTCAATTCAAGTTTGCCTGCTTCGATTTTGGATAAATCTAAAATATCATTAATCAGCGTCAGCAAATGCTCTCCACTACGTTGAATAATATTTAAAGATTGTAACTGCTTATCTGATAAATTTTTATCGCGTTCCAATAGCTGTGCATAACCTAAAATCCCATTTAATGGCGTACGCAATTCATGGCTAATATTGGCTAAAAACATGGTCTTAGCCTGATTAGCTTTATCAGATTCAGTTTGTGCTTCGCGTGCGGTACAAATGGCTTGTTGTAACTGAGATTCTGCTTTTTTACGCTCTGTAATATCCCGCACCACAGCAATAAAGCGCCTATCTTGTTTTGAAACTTCAAGATATTGAATAAAGACTTCAACAGGGATAATTTTCTTGATTTTAGGTTTTATATAAGCTTCAAATTTAAGTACGGGGACTTTATTATTGATTAAAGGTGCAAGCATTTCTTGTATTGTTTTAGGCGGAAGCTGATGATATATATCGGAGGGAGTAGAATTTAATAACTCTGGTTCTGAATAGCCTAGTAATTTTTTTGCGCCTTCATTCACATAAGTAAAACGCATGGTTTCTACGTCATTCATAAAAATAGAGTCTAGGGTTTTATCTAAGGTATTCTTAAATTGTGTCAGTTCTTCATAAGTCTGTTTTAATTTGATTTCTGCTTGTTTACGTTCTGTAATATCTTGAGATGAGCCCAGAATATGAGTGGGTATCCCCTTATTATCAGTAATGACTTCGGCAATAGCTTGTAAATAAACCAAATATTTATCATTTTGCACGCGGAACTCAATTGTATAACAGGTTTTGGTTTGTAGTGCCTGTTTAATTTTAGCTTGCACCCGCTCTTGATCGTCTAGGTGAATTGCTTGGCTAAATACATCGATAGAAACAAATTGAGCTTTATAGGAATAACCAAATTGTCGTGCCACTTCTTCTGAACAGAATACTTGTTGGCTTTTTAAATTCCACTCCCAGTGTCCAATATGAGCAATACGCTGAGTTTCTAATAAACGATTTTGACTTTCGCGTAACATAGCTTCTGCTTGCTTACGTTCAGTAATATCAGTTGCAACCGATAAACGTACAATTTTGCCGTTATCCCAGTAAAT
>JADGDW010000070.1:18959-21756 GCA_016744725.1 Candidatus Albibeggiatoa sp. nov. BB20
TAAATAGCTTGTTCTTGTAAAAAAAACCAGCGGTCTACTTTATTATTAAAATACTCACAGGTTAATAAGCCTGTTGGGACATTATTCGCTACTAATTTGGCATTAGAGCAAAAATGACAAGCTTCATCTTGATTGTCATAAAAACTTTTCCAACAAGTACTACCGATTAGGTCTTCACCAAAAAATTCTTGGGCTTTACGATTAACAAATAAAATTTCAAAGGTTTGCATATCAGCGACATAAACCGCAGAGCTTAAGCTATCTAATACAGTGGTAAATCGATGTTGAGAAATTTGCAATAATTCATTTTTATGGGCTAATTCCTGAGTACGTTCAGTTACTTTTTGCTCTAATTTATCATTATATTTTTTGAGTAATTCTTCTGATTTTTTCCGCATACTCACATCAGCGATAGAGATTAATAGACCGCTAACATTTCCAGTTTCATCATGTAAAGGTATTTTGCTGGTTTCAAGCCAAAGGGATTTATCCTTAAGATGGACAACTTCTTCAATACCGTAGCGCGGTTTATCTTCTGCAATGATTTGCGCATCCACTTTTCGAAACCAATCTGCTTTATCCTTGGCAATTAAATCAAAATCAGTTTTACCTATAATTTCCTTTGGGCTAGACAGTCCAAGCAAATTAGCAAAGCTTTGATTGCAACCTTGGAACATTGAATCAGCATCTTTCCAACAAATATATTGGGGCACGCTATCTAATAGTGAACGTAGAAATTCCTCTTTTTGGCGCAAAACCTGTTCTGCTATTTTCTGATGTGTAATATCAAGATGCATGCCTGTAAAACGGTGTGGCTGAGTATTTTTATCCCATACAGCAAGCCCTCTATCTAACACCCAAATATAGTGGCCTTGTTTGTGTTTAAGGCGATAAGTATTTTCATAGCTTGCATGGTTTTTGGCCAAATAATACTGGATTAATTCTAAAACAATTTTTTTATCTTTTGGGTGAAGACGCTGATGCCATTCATTGATATCGTTACCAATTTCATTATTGGTGTAACCTAGCATCGATTTCCAACGTTTTGAAAAATAAATTTCATTTGTTTCTAAATCCCAATCCCAAACCCCACCACTAGTTCCTTGTAGGGCTAAATTAAACCGTTCTTGGCTTATTTTTAAGTCTTGTTGAGTTTGTTTTATTTCCGTAATATCAACACCCATCTCAAGTACAAGTTGAGCGCCATCAATGTCAACATAAGGATAAGCCTGTACAGAATAGATACGACCATTTTTAGCTTTACATTCCCAGCGTTGTGGCTGTTGCTTTAGATCAGTTAGAACATCCAGAGCAGGACAATGTTCACAAGCATCAGGTTGATTTAATAATATTCCATAGCAGGTTTTAGTATCATCCTGTACTCCAAACGTTTGGTAGAAATACTGATTTGCATAACGAAGTTGATAATGTTCATCTTGCAAATACACATAAGCGGGTAAGTGATCTAATATGGTATAAAAACGTTTTTCACTACGGCGTAATGTTTGCTCAACTTGGATACGCTGTTCAATTTCTTGCTCTAATAAGTAATTTTTATGGCTTAATGCTTCGGCTTGGACAGCCAGTTCTTCAGTTTGAGAGGCAATTTCAGATTCTAACAATTCATTCATTTGCTGTAATTGTTGCTGAGCTTGAGCAAGTTCGGTTGCGGTTTGTGCTTGTTTATCTATCTCAATTTGCAGTTTGTCTTTGTATAGGAACAGTTGATATAGATAAAATACAACCATGCTCGTCATAAAACTGACAGCTAAGAAAAAAAGGCTAGAAAGTAAAAAAGGTTTAGAATAGTAAAACCTGCTGTGGCTATCAATGTGGTAAGGCAGTCCAGCACCAATAATAGCAATGGATAATCCAAATAAACAAACAGTGATAAGAACGACGTATTTATTTATCATAAGTCATGTATTTGATTGAGTTTATAAAGTATAGGAGCTTATGCAAAATTTGTGATGCTCTTGAGCTGTCTAGTTTAACATTTTTGCTTCTCAGATATGCTGACAACAATTAAATTGGGAATTTAGCAATGAATATATCTAATTATCAAAATATAACTAAAATTTTTGTATGGGATATTCCAATCCGTATTTTTCATTGGGCCATTGTATTACTAATTGGGTTGCAGTGGTGGAGTAGCTATCATTTTGACAATTATGCACTAATACATCAAATAGGTGGTTATTGTATTTTGGTTTTAGTCTTGTTTAGAATTTTATGGGGATTTTTTGGTAGTTATCACTCACGGTTTGAAGATTTTGTTTATCCAGTTTACCGTATTTCGCACTATGCCAGCGTCATGATTCAGCTTAAACCACCTGCTTATGTTGGTCATAATCCACTAGGTGGCCTATCTATTATTTTGTTGTTGTTGTGTTTATTAGTTCAGGTTGTGACGGGTTTGTTTCTTACTAATAACAATATAGGGATTCAAGGCGCACTATCAGCTTGGTCTTCAGCAGAAGTGAGCCAAAAAATGGCAATGGTACATAAAATTAATTTCGATATTTTACTCACTTTGGCCATAATTCATATTTTAGCAGTGCTTTTCTATTTGATAGTTAAACGGGAAAATTTAGTTAAACCGATGTTTTTAGGGTATAAAGAATTACCTTTAAGCAAGCAAGAACTGGATAATATTCAGCCATTTGTTAGTGTATGGAGAGCGGTTATTTTATTATTCTTATCAATTATTGGGGTAGGTTTGCTCCTCATTTTATAGCCGTCTTTTTATTTTATCAGTAGTTATAGTCATTTTATTTTAAAGTGATATAGGACTGCC
>JADGDW010000071.1 GCA_016744725.1 Candidatus Albibeggiatoa sp. nov. BB20
ATCATTGAATATGGAGGTAGGTATGATTACGCCGCCTGTGGGCTTGAATCTATTTGTCATTGTAGGCATTACCGATATGAGTATCATGGAAGTGGTCAAAGCGGTATCTCCATGGTTGCTTATTTTGCTCATATTCTTACTCTTAATCACGTATGTTCCACAAATTAGTTTGTTTTTACCTAACTTAATGTATGGTCCTCAAACTTAATTTTTGCTCATGATGTAAACCATAGAGTAGGTGTTTTGATAAGCCCAACATTTTTAACTAGATGCTGGGTTTTTCAATGGATTATTTGTTTGGAAATCCTGTAAAAAAATGGCCAGTCTTATTTAAATGGCGATAGACAAAACAAGCTTTGCACTTCTGTACTATAGTCAATTCTATCTTGAGTGTGAGGACTGGCAGTCCTGTTATTATTTAAATATCAATCAGTTTTAAAATCTAGGACTGCCAGTCTTGTATCACTTTAAAGTAAAACGACTATATAGACACCATTTTCGATGCTTAAAATCTAAAACTGACACCAAGCTTCTGTTAATTAAATAATTACATTCCCAATTTTAGTTTGATATTAGCCTATTTATTGATGTGCATCATACTCAATCTATCCATAACAAAAACATGTTAAGATGCCTCGTCATTGGTTTCATATAATGGGTGTCCCAAGTATGTCAAACTTAAAACATTTATATCAGCATTCCTTAAGCTTACTCACTGATTTATATCAACTTACAATGGCGTATGGTTACTGGAAATCAGGCCGTATGAACCATCAAGCCGTATTCCATTTATTCTTCCGAAAACTACCTTTTAATGGGCGTTATGCGATTGCAGCGGGTTTACAAACGGCGGTTGAATATTTGCAACAATTTGAATTTACCTCTGATGATGCGGCTTATTTACAAACATTGACAGGAAATGATGGCAAACCCTTATTTGAACCCGCTTTTTTAGAATATCTGACCCAACTTAAATTTGATTGTGATCTGGACGCGATGCCAGAAGGCACATTAGTGTTTCCACATGAACCCTTGCTACGGGTGAAAGGCTCTTTAATTCAAACCCAGTTGCTTGAAACTGCCTTGCTTAATATTATGAATTTTCAGACTTTAATTGCGACAAAATCAGCCAGAGTATGCCAAGCCGCGCAAGGTGATGCGGTATTGGAATTTGGCTTACGTCGAGCACAAGGCATTGATGGTGCATTGTCTGCATCAAGAGCCGCTTATATTGGTGGCTGTGCTGCAACGTCGAATGTGTTAGCGGGCAAATTATTTGGGATTCCCGTCAAAGGCACTCATGCTCACAGTTGGGTGATGTCATTTGATGATGAATTTGAAGCGTTTAAAGTCTATGCTCAAGCAATGCCAAATAATTGTATTTTTCTAGTTGATACTTATGACAGCGTGCACGGCGTTGAATTAGCGATTCAAATGGGCAATGAGTTGCGTCAACAAGGTTATGAAATGGTGGGGATTCGGCTGGATTCAGGTGATTTAAACCAATTAAGCCAAAAAGCCCGTGAAATGCTAGATAATGCAGGTTTTCCCGAAGCTAAAATTGTGGCCAGTAATGACTTAAATGAGTTGTTAATTACAGAATTAAAACAAAACGGGGCTAAGATTGATGTTTGGGGCGTTGGGACGCAATTAGCAACAGCTTATGACCAACCTGCTTTAGGTGGGGTGTATAAATTATCGGCGATTCGGGAAAATGAAGAACAAGCTTGGCAATATCGGTTAAAAATATCTGAACAGGCAGTGAAAACCTCCAACCCTGGTATTATTCAAGTCAAACGTTTTCAGGATAAACAGCAGCGATTTGTTATCGATATGATGTACGATGAACCACATACACCGCAAAGCCCTGTACAATATGTGCCTTTAGGTGATAATCAACCACTTGAATTAAATTCGGCACTGCATGGGGAAGATTTATTACAGCCTGTGATTCGCCAAGGAACGTTGCTACAAGACTTGCCTGAGTTAGCCCAAGTTCGAGCGCGGGTGCAACAACAATTGCAGCAACTGCCTGATGGCGATAATGTACAAACGCCTTATCCTGTTAGCCTAGAATGGCATTATCATCAACTAAAACAAAATTTGATGCAACAAGTGCAACGTAAAGATGGTCATGAAAATTAAACTACATACGAATTTATTACAAAATGTATTGATTGGGGTTTTTGTTAGTGTGATTAGTGGGTTAATTGTGTTTTTTCTCACTGAATATCAACACCAGCAAACTGTATCTGAGTTGCCCGTTGTAGTTAATCATACTGATAACCCAATCTACAAATTATTGCAAACAGAGCAGCAAAAATTGGCGCATTTAAATGACCAATTGTTTGATAAAGAACAAGAATTACTTGAGATCAAACAAGATGAGGGTTTTACAGGTTCTTTTTTTGACGGTGCTGAAGCCAGTAAAATTAGGCAAGAGATTGATTATTTAGAAGAGAATGTTGAGGAAGCGGAAGATAAAATTATTAAGTTTAGCCACGAATTAGACCGTATATCAATGCGTTCGCAAAAACAGCAATATCCTACTTTTAGTTTGATTGTGATGGGATTAACATTTGTAGCAATGATTGCGCTATTGACGTTGCTAAGTATGGGAGGATAGTTTAGGTGTTGGCAGTCTCTAATAAATCATAAATATATGGACTGCCAAAAAATCTGCGGTGGCAAATTCTAATTATTTTTTAGTTAATTCTGTTGCTTGACTTACGCCTTTTTCAGCCCAGCTAGTTAATTCAGCTTTAGCTTCCATTAATACTTCTAATGTTTGACGCGCATTATCCATCAATTTTTCATTCATCTCAGTATATAAACCAGATTGAGCACCAACAACGTCTTGAGGGTTTTTTGCACCACTCACTGCTTCCATTTGTTTAGTACTACCTTCCATGTACAAATTCATCATGTCCATTTGACGTTGAGTCAAACGAGTCATCATTTTAGTATTGATGTCGCCTAACTCTTTTACAGAATCCATTGCTGACTGATTTAATTCAGTCCATTTTTGTAACATTTCGTTTGACATGGGTGTATTCCTCTTAAAGAACAACGAGCATTAAAAACCTAACAAATTGTGCATTGCAACATAACGAAAAATACACAACTTGTCAAGCGTAATTTACTACTACATCATGTGTAAACCGCCATTTACAGAAATATCAGCACCTGTAATGAAGCCTGAGTCTTCATGTGCTAAGAATACAACTGTACGTGCAATTTCAGAAGGCTCACCCATACGACCTACAGGTACTTGATCGACCATGCCTTGCAATACTTTTTCTGGCATTTGCTTAGTCATTGCTGTTGCGATATAACCTGGAGAAATAGTGTTTACTGTAATTCCCTTTTTCGCGCCTTCTTGAGCTAATGCCATAGTGAAACCATGCATACCTGCTTTAGTTGCAGAATAGTTAGTTTGACCGAACTGGCCTTTTTGACCATTGACAGAAGAAATGTTAACAACGCGGCCATAACTACGAGCACGCATACCTTCAATAACTTGACGTGTTACATTAAATACACTGTTCAAGTTTACATTAATGACTGCACCCCATTGTTCAGGTGTCATTTTGTGGAAGAAACCGTCTTTAGTGATCCCAGCGCAGTTTACTAATACGTCGATAGGACCTGCTTTTTCTTCAGCTTCTTTAACCAATTGAGCCGCAGATTCAAAGTCAGCTACGTTACCACCAGCGATTTCAAACTCAAAACCTGCTTCTTTTTGTGCCGCTACCCAAGCTTCACCATCGTCAACGCCTGGTAACCAAGAAGCAACCACTTTATAACCATCTTTTGCTAAAGCTTGACAAATTTCTGTACCAATACCACCAGTACCACCAGTTACTAATGCGACTCTTTGTGACATGCTTGCCTCCACAGGATTTTTTGAATAAAACGCAACATTATTAAGGTAATTGTTGCAATGCGCAAACAATCATAAAAGTGGTTATCCTTATTGTCAAGCAAGCTTTTTGAATATAAGCATTTTATTTATGGAATCGATGATTATTAAGAATTTATTTGCAGTATGTATAAATTAAGTCTTTTTTGTACCACAATTTTCAATATTGCACTGATATAAAATTGATTCAATTAGTACTTTTTTATCAATGAATTATTAAGCGTGTCAATGAAGCAGTCACCATTCTATTTTATTTATAACCGCTAAAGTTAAATTAACAAAATGATAACCCATGTGATGGAAATATCATGCTTTTCATAATAGAGCATTAGGAATTCCTACTTTAAACATCAAAACAGTTTATAACAATCAATCTGCAAGCTATGATAAACAAAGCAAAATCCCATTATATCGAATGCAGGTCTTATTACTTTATTGCGGTTAATTTATGTTCTATTTGTTCCCAAGACAGCTTTTTCTCAAAAAACGGCTGTAATGTTTCTAAACACTGATAGTCAGCACATTGAATTGCTGGAAAAGTCATCACCTCAGCTTGGCTTCGACGAAAAAAAATACTCCCCATGATAGTTCCTTCTCCATTAATCCCCGTGATAATTGCAGGATAAATCGGACATTTTGCTTGTTCAGCAAGCCAAAATCCGCCTTTTTTAAGTTTTTTCGATTCACCAGATAATGTAAGACCACCTTGAGGAAACAGAGCAATTACTTCCCCATTTTGCAAAGCCTGTAAAGCAGGTTTTAATGCCCGTTCAGGTCTATGTTTTAAATTAACAGGAATACAACCAATTGCCTGAAAAAACCATTTAAAACCAAAACGCCCATATTCTTCGTGAGAAATCAAAAAACGTAATGGGCGTGGGCTGCTTGCAATCAATAACATCGCGTCTAAGCCCGAACTATGATTTGCCATCACCACCGCGCCTTGATTCTCGGGTAAATTAAAAGATGTATTATATTGTAATCTATGAATATACTTGCAAAATAGGCGATTTAAACCATCAGTGCTGTTTAACCAAAGATTGCCCCAATCCGCGATATGTGCTTGATGACAAGCAAACATGCACCAAATAAAAGTGATTAAAAAAATAAAGCTAATAGTGATCCACATAAGCAAACCTCGCAAGTTGAATATTATTATTTTGGTAAATGACCCATTTCAGGCATAGCTTTCTAGCTTTTCAAGTAAAGATAAGGCCATCTATTTACAAATATATAAAATACAAACACCAATAAGTCAAAAAAGTGATTTAACTTGAGTTCTTTTCTGAATAAGCACATCAATATAAATGCCATGCTTATTCAGTCGCATCAATCCTGCCAAATATGGCTTTAAAAAACTTAAAGTAATTTATTAAATATCACTGCTATTCATTTGTTATTAAAATATTTTTATATTGAATTTATATTATATCTCCACTAGAATAAATATCTATTCTCCAAACCATAGTTGTATACGACAATGGCAACAGAACATGTTCCACCAGCCGAAGACAGTTATTTGGCTTCTCTAAGTGATTTGATGGTTGGTTTATTGTTTATTTTTATTATTATCTTGATGGCATTTGCGCTGAATTTACGTGAAGCAGAATCACAATCTGACGCAGAAGCAAAACAAAGCCAAGATGAAAAGCACAGTTTAGAACGCATTGTTGACCGTATTACAGACAATAAAATTGTCCAACAACTGATGTTAAGCGAAATCGAAACCGAACTTGATGGCCAAGGAGTTCGAGTCTTGATTGACATGGAAAATGGAGTGTTGCGTTTACCAGAATCACTACTCTTTGACTCAGGGGAAGCTACATTTCGCCCAGAAGGACAGAGAACAATTAAGGAATTATCCGCAGTATTAGCCAAAATTTTGCCTTGTTATGCAATCGCTCCATTAGATGAAATGCCTGTACATTGCGGCACTTCAGATAAAACTGCCCGCTTAGAAGCCATTTTCATTGAAGGGCATACTGATGACCAGCCGATTCATAATGAACAATTTGAGGATAACTGGTCATTATCCGTTGCCAGAGCATTGAATACTTATCGAGCTTTGGTTAATTTTGCACCCACTTTGGATCGACTACAAAACCCCCAACGTCAAGCCCTTATCAGTGTTAGTGCTTATGAAGCCCGTCGCCCTGTAGTCAATACACAACGAGATAAAAAACATAATCGGCGGATTGATTTACGTTTTCTGATGGCTTCTCCTTCCTTAAGTTTGGTAAATCATGCACAGCAGCGTATTGAATTGAGTAGTCAATAATTTATTTTTATTGTTTTTCCACTTGCAATATTGTGCGATTCAACAGAAAATCTATTTAAGAAATTAATCTCGATATTTTTTAGGAAAACCGCCAATGTTTTTAAAATCTTTGTTGATGAGTGTCGTTATCGTCACATTATCAGCTCCAGTTCA
The DNA here is from genome assembly GCA_016744725.1 of Candidatus Albibeggiatoa sp. nov. BB20. Lineage (GTDB taxonomy): Bacteria > Pseudomonadota > Gammaproteobacteria > Beggiatoales > Beggiatoaceae > Albibeggiatoa. Next base: position 6,354 of record JADGDW010000071.1, read on the forward strand.
AGCAGATGCTAAATTTAAGTCAGGTGAATTTGACCATTATGTGCTTGCATTATCATGGCTACCTGCATTTTGTGAGTTACATGGACGTAAGCCTGAATGCAGAAAACAAACAGCTAAAGACTACAGTGCTCGCAATTTTTCGCTACATGGTTTATGGCCATCACGTAAGGCACGTCAAGGTTATAGCTATTGTGATATGGAGAGTAGTACCTTTAAACAATACAAAAATATGGCATGGTGTAGAATGCCAAAATTGGATTTGTCCAAGCCAACCCGTAATGAGCTAAAACAATCGATGCCAGCGTCAGTACAAGGTTGTTTGCAACGTCATGAATGGTATAAACATGGCACTTGCACAACCATGAGTGCGGAACAGTATTATCAACGTTCGAATGATTTACTCGATATGGTGAATCAATCTCAATTTGCCCAATTAGTTGAGCAAAATATTGGTAAATACGTACAACGTAAAGATTTGCTCAATGCTTTTAGTAAAGAGTTTGGCAAGGAGAGCCGCAACTACTTCACCTTGCATTGTAAAAAACAGGGCAGTGTGAGTTTATTAAGTGAAATTCGCTTATATTTAGCTAACCCTTTAAATGAAACTCAAAATTTAGCCTCTTATTTCCCAACTGAAAAAATTAAAATTCGCGGTGGTTGTCCACAACGATTTAAAATTGATGCTGCTGGAAAATAAAACATTTGGGAGCTTAATTGTATGTCACACACTAGCGTTGGTTTATTTGCCACTTGTTTAGTCGACTTGATACGTCCCAATGTTGGTTTTGCTACGATTAAGCTATTGGAACAAGTTGGTTGTCAAGTTGATGTGCCATTGAAACAAACATGTTGTGGCCAGCCCGCCTATAACAATGGTGATTTACAAACAAGCTGCCAAATTGCTCAACAAGTTATTACATTGTTTGAAGATTACGATTATATCGTAGCCCCTTCAGGCTCTTGTCTGGGCATGTTAAAACACCATTATCCTGCTTTATTTACTGAGAATGATGGTGACTGGAAAATCAAAGCCGAGCGATTTTCTGCAAAATGTTATGAATTGACTTCATTTCTGACCGAAGTAAAACCGATAGTGATTAAAGCCTCTTTTCCTCATTCCGTCACTTATCATGACAGTTGTTCTAGTCAGCGTGAGTTAAATATTAAACAACAACCCCGTGAGTTATTATCTCAAGTTGCAGGTTTGGAATTGCGTGAGATGGAAGAAACTGAGGTATGTTGTGGGTTTGGCGGCACATTCAGTGTCAAATATCCAGATATTTCAACTCGTATGGTTTCCAATAAAGCAAACAATATACAGAATACAGAAGCTGAATATTTAGTAACCGCTGATATGGGATGTTTGATGAATATCGCAGGGCGTCTACATCGTTTGGATAGTCCCGTAAAAGCATTTCATATTGCTGAGATTCTCGCGAATATGGCGGAAGAATAATGCTAAGTTGGCTGCACTGATAGTGCTTTGCGCATAATGTAGTCATCCATCACAAAACCTTGCCCGATCTCATTACAAACCGCCTCAGCTTTATAAAATCCAGCTCGCTGATAGGCGGTAATTGCTTTGGCATTGCCCTTATTAACTCTTAAACAAATACTGGATAAATGCTGTTGCAAGGCAAATTGTTCTGCATATTGTAACATCTGTTGTCCCAATCCTCGGCCATGAAACGCAGTTTGTAGATAGATTTGATTTAAAAATAAATGCTGCTGTTCTTGAATAATACATCCCAGAAACCCGACGCTCTGTTGTTGCCATTCAAATAAAGTAAATTGAATTCTTTGTTGTTCAATATCAGTTCTTAACTTTTCCTCTGAATACAGTGTTTTTAGCATATATTCAATTTGCGTGATTGAGATGACCACAGGGTAATAATCATGCCAAATCTCTGTGGCCAATTGTTGAATTAAGCGTGCATCATTAATATTTGCAGGCCTTGGTTGAAAGTCGTTCATGATAATATAATGAATTCCATGCTAGAAGTTGTCTCTGATGATTTAGCTTGTTTGTTCAAAACCCCAGCTGCCAGCACACTCGTATTCCAATTGGAGGAAGAGCTTATAGCGTGGTATTTGAACAATTTACTTGGGTTAATACCATGATTGCTAATGCTAAAACCGCTATCATTGGACTCTACCATTCCGCTGTACAATATGTTCGGGCTGCATACATGTTGGTGTGGGTTGTGTTTGATTGTGCTCGACAAAATCTTGCAATACTTGGGCAATCAGATTCGATAATGACTTTTGCTCTTGTTTAGAAATTCTTAACAGGGCATCGAGTAATTGATTATCAAGTTGATGGGTAATGTTCATAATTTTTTCCTTTAAAAACTGTTTTTTTGAGCGATAAAACTCATTTTATTAATGCTGATAATACTATTTAGTATAGTCAGTATCGCTCAAATGATATGTTATTAATTTACTCTAAACATAAGTACAGTTCAATTTTAGTTTAAATGGAATATTTAATAGATTTTAAGCAAGAATATTTCCAGATTAAAATTGTAAAGATAGGATATTTTGACATAAAAAGTATAAATACAAAAAAACAGGCTATTTTTATAATATAATAAAAGAAATTGTAAAGCTGGTTGAAAACGATATGGATTAGAAAAAGAGTTTTTAATAAATAGATGATTTGGAATTTTTTTCTGATAAGAGAAGGCTGCATTATAAGGCAATAAATACAGCCGATTAAAGGAGGGTAAAACTGTTTTTTTATGAAGATGAAGCGCGTTTTATACTGCTTCGATACCTAAACGATCGAGTAATTGCAAATCATGATTTGCACTGGGATTTTCTGTTGTTAATAGCTTTTCGCCGTAAAAAATCGAATTTGCACCAGCTAAAAAACATAAAGCTTGTGTTTCGTCACTCATTTCAGTACGACCTGCAGATAAACGCACATAAGAAGCGGGCATTAAAATCCGTGTTACAGCTAAACAACGTACCATGTCAAAACTTTCAATTGGCTCAGCTTGTTCCAATGGTGTACCCTCAACTCGAACCAGTTGATTAATTGGAATACTATCAGGATGTTTCGATAAGTTAGCCAAAGTTTGCAGCATTTCAGCCCGATCTTGCACAGTTTCACCCATGCCAATAATACCACCAGCACATACTTTAATATCTGCATCCTGTACTCGCGCCAAAGTATCTAAACGGTCTTTATAAGTTCGAGTGCTAATGATTTGTGGATAATACGTCTCAGACGTATCTAAATTATGATTGTAATAATCTAAACCTGCTTGTTTGAGCTGTTGAGTTTGTTCTTCATCCAGCATACCCAAGGTCATACATGCCTCTAAGCCTTCAGTTTTAACTACTTTGATAATATCAATCACTTGCTCAAACGCTTTGCCTTTCGGTTTGCGCCATGCAGCACCCATACAAAAACGGCTTGCACCGTGTTCCTTTGCTTTACGTGCCGCAGCTTGGACTTCTTCTGTAGGCATCAGCTTGTCAGGTTCAATCGTAGTTGTAAAATGCACGCTTTGTGGACAATAAGCGCAATCTTCAGGACAATTTCCCGTTTTAATATTAAGTAAAGTGCTTAATTGCACCTGATTTGGGTTGAAATAGCTGCGATGTGCAGTTTGAGCTTGGAAGATTAAATCATTGAGTGGCAAAGAAAATAAAGCCAATACCTCGTCTAACGACCAGTCGTGACGAATAGGGTAAGTTGTTTGGGTCATTGTGCTGCTATAAAAATTGGAGGAATGAGAAAAACTACGTGAAAATTGTAGTGTATATGACAGTTAACCAGCAAGCGATTTTTATTTGCATCTGAACAAGTAGCATTCTAGCATTTTCTTGCAGCGTAAGGATTGCCAGCCTTTGAAAAACTAGCAATCCTGAAATCTCCGTATCGTTATAACGTAGGCAAACTGCGGACAGCATGTAATTTACGGGTTTCAGCCCGCTCAATTTGTTGCAAAGATTCTTCTACAAAAATCAAATGTTCTTGTGCCGCGCGTCTTGCCCCATCTGCATCACGTTCTAGCACTTTATTCATCATCCGTTCATGTTGATGGCTTAGCGGCTCAAACACTTTAGGCAAGGTGTACAATTTATCCAAATTATGGGTAATACTGTTTTCTAATAAACTAAACAAATTTTGCATAATATGTTGTAACACGGGATTATAAGCCGCTTCTGAAATCGCCAAATGAAATTTTGCATCCGCCTTTGCCTCATCCAACGGGTCAGGCGAACCGTGCATTTCAATCATACGATCAAAACAATGTTGAATCCGTTGTCTATCCACTTCTGTATGGCGTAACGCTGCATAATAAGCGGCTGTGCCTTCCAAAGCATGGCGCACTTCTAATACATCAAACTTTGCCTCAACTTGCTCGTGAAACAAATTTAACAATGGATTAATAAAACTGGTTTCTGTTTTCTCCTGCACATAAGTGCCACCGCCATGACGCGTCGCTAACAACCCAGCACAAGCCAACTTTTGCAATGCCTCACGCAAAGAAGGACGAGACACACCCAATTGTTTGGCTAACTCCCGTTCTGGTGGCAGTTTATCGCCAGCGCCCCATGTATCTTCATTCAACATTTCTTTTAAACGTTCAGCCACTTTATCTGATATTTTTTGTTTCATACCTTCACCATTCTTATTGGTAATACCAATTTACCTTAGTTTACTTAAATAAATGCAAATTGGAAAGTATTATTTAATGATGGATGATATATCACAGCAACTTGTATATTAGTGTTTTATAAGATATTAACGTTGCATTGCAACATTAAAAAACACTTGACATTAGGGTTCATTGTGCTGAAAATAGCCATCATGGTATGACCAATTATTGAATTTAAAAAAGTGGTTTTACCAATTATTCAGATTACATAAATAAAAAAGTGTTATTGAATCACTGAAGGAGGTTCGAACATCATGCTAAAACGCAAACTGGTCATTGCACTCACAGCCCTAGGCTTATGCGTAGGGGCAGGTGAAGTCGCTGCTAAAAAGGTATTATTAAAAGTGCCTGTGTTTTTCGGTACGCATTTAGAAGGCTTGGGCAGTACGCCGAAATGGTTAGCAGAACATTTAAATGTTGCCAGTGGTGGCACAGTCAAAATGAAGATTTATGAACCCGGAAAATTGATTCCACCAAAAGGCATTTTACAAGCAGTTGCTAAAGGCAAAGTCAATGCGGGCTACACCACACCTGCTTACAACACTGGGGTTTTAGGTGATAAAGGCTCATTGTTTTCCTCTGTCCCATTTGGCCCTGATGCACCTGAAATGTTAGCGTGGTTGTATTACGGCGATGGTCTGAAATTATGGCGTGAAATGTATGCTAAAAAAGGCATTAACGTTCATGCAATTCCATGTGGTTTAACTGCACCTGAAACTTCTGGTTGGTTCTCTCGTGCCATTGATAAGCCTGAAGATTTAGAAGGTTTAAGAATGCGTTTCTTTGGCTTGGGCGCGTTAGTAATGGAAAAATTAGGCGTTTCCACTAGTTTACTTCCCAGTAAAGAAATTTTCCCTGCTTTAGAAAAAGGCGCGATTGACGCGACAGAATTCTCTATGCCTGCGATTGATAAACGCTTAGGCTTCCATAAAATATTGAAATTCAACTATTATCCCGGTTGGCATCAACCTGCCTCTGTTTATGAACTTGTCATTAATAGCAAAACATGGAAAAGCATGGATAAACAACAACAAGGCATCGTTGAGTTGTCATGCAAAGCAGCAATGTTAGATGCGTTGGCATTAGGTGAAGCGATTCAATTCCCTCATATGAAATCCAATGTGGAAAAACATGGTGTAGAAAATCGTTATTGGTCTAAAGAATTACTCGATTTGTTCCAATCTAAATGGAATGAAGTTGTTGTAGAACAATCAGCTGAAGACCCAGAATTTAAGAAAATTTGGGACAATTTAGCGGCATTCCGTGCAGATTATGCGATTTGGAATGAATGGGCATTTTTACCACGTCCGGGTACAGTACGAATTGAGAAAACGGAGTAAGTTTTTAGCTCTTTGTTGGTAGTGCCTTAAGGCGCATTTAGGTTGAGCAAGGACGCTTAGCCGCCTTTTTAAACATAAATGATAATATCAACAGATAACTTAATAAAATAGTCAGTTAAGCTTTAAATTAGATTTAACACCATAAAAATAATAATTTTGGGGTCAATGGAGGCTAAGAGATGAGCGATTTAACAGAACAGGATTATCATATTCCGATAGTCCATGCCATGAATCAGTTTGTACGCCATGCAGGTCACATTATCGCATGGGTCAATGTGTTATTAATCACAGTCATTTTAGTTCAAGTCGTGATGCGCTATGGATTCAATAAAGCCATGGTACCTTTAGAAGAATTAATCTGGCATTTATATGCGATTGGCTTCATGTTTGGACTGAGTTATGCCATCACCACCGACTCCCATATCCGAGTTGATATTGTACACATGAACTTACCAAAACGAACGCAGCATCTATTTGAAATGATAGGTATTATTATATTTTTATTACCCTTTTTAGTGATTATTTTCCATCATAGTGTTGAATGGGTGATGGAATCCTACAGAGTCGGCGAAGGCTCAAGCAGTGCCACAGGTCTCTCCAATCGATGGCTTATTAAATCCGTTATCCCATTAAGCTTCTTTCTTATGTTTATCGCAGCCATTGCCCGTTTAATTCAAGAAACCATGTTATTTATCCATTTAGCCAAAGATGAAGATAAATCTAACATTGAAATTTCAGGACGAGTTTCAATGATGCGTCATCTATTTACAGTTCAAAATAATAAAGGTGAATAATCATGGAAATGAATGAAATCTTAGTCATTGCGATGTTTGTCACGTTTATTGTGTGCCTGTTTTCAGGTTTTCCCGTAGCATGGATTTTGGCAGGTGTTGGGATACTTTTCGCGGGAATTGGCTACTTTTCTGACCAATATTTGGACACCATGACGGGCTTAGATTATGCCACCTTGGGACTGTCGGTTGACCGAATTTATGGGATTATGGATAACTGGGTGCTGGTCGCGCTGCCGATGTTCATTTTTATGGGTTTAATGCTGGATAAATCGGGCGTTGCCGAACGAATGATGCAATCAATACAAGCCTTATTTGGTAAAGTGCGCGGTGGTTTAGCAATTACAGTAACATTAATCGGCATCATTTTAGCCGCCTCAACAGGTATTATCGGTGCATCCGTGGTGCTGCTCGGCATTATGTCATTACCCGTGATGTTAGGACAAAATTATGATAAACCCTTGGCATTAGGCACAATTGCCAGTGCTGGCTGTTTGGGGATTTTGATTCCACCCAGCATCATGTTAGTCATCATGGGCGATCAACTCGGTTTATCGGTCGGCGATTTATTCATGGGTGCGGTGTTCCCCGGTTTATTGCTCGGTATTTTATATATGACTTACATTTTGGTCTATGCGTGGTTTTTACCCGAAAAAGCCCCATTACCAGAAAATCAAGAACCATTCTCATGGTCAATTGTCGGCAGAGTCTTTTTAAATATTTTACCACCAGCAGGCTTAATTTTCGCGGTGTTAGGTTCAATTTTCGCAGGCATCGCCACCGTGACAGAAGCCAGCGGGATTGGTGCAGTCGGCGCGATTGTTTTAGCTTTAATATACAACCGTTTAAACTGGAAAGTTTGGAAAGAAGTCACTTTTAACACATTTAACACCACAGCCTACATTTTTGCTATTTTTATCGGCGCTACTATTTTCGCCTTAGTGTTACGTGAGCTAGGCGGCGACGAGTTAATTGAATCCACTTTATCAGAATTGCCTTTTGGTCCTTACGGTATTATCGCATTCATTTTATTCGTGGTGTTTTTATTAGGTTTCTTCTTAGATTGGATTGAAATTACCTTAATTATCTTACCGTTACTTGCACCTGTGATTACGGGATTGGACTTAGATATCAATGGTTATGGGGTGGTGGATAACCCTGAATTGGTCTGGTTTGCACTCTTGGTTGCAGTGACGTTGCAGACCTCATTTTTAACACCGCCCGTGGGTTTTGCTTTATTTTATCTCAAAGGGGTTTGTCCGCCAGAAGTGAAATTAACCCATATTTATAAAGGTGTTGTACCCTTCATCATCTTGCAATTGATTGGTTTGCTTGTGGTACTATTTTTCCCCGCGTTGGTGACTTGGTTGCCATCGGTGGCTTACGGGAATTAATTCATCAGGGCTGGTATAGTCGTTTTACTTTAAAGTGATACAGGACTGCCAGTCCTCACACTCAAGATGGAATTGACTATAGTTCTTGAGTATTGCCAGTCCTTTAACTCTAAATAAAACAATATGTCACAGAATACTCGTTTAAATCCAGATATTGCCAAACAAATAAAAAAAGCGGTTTTTGAATCCGATGCTGATGCAAAAGTGTATCTTTTCGGTTCTCGAACTGATTTAAGTAAAAAAGGTGGTGATATTGATATTTTGGTGATTTCAAAAATATTGATGGATTGGGATGCACAATTTGCAGTTAAAAGACGATTATTTGATTTAATTGAAGAACAAAAGCTAGATATGATTTTTGCTGAAAATATGCAAGATGATCCGTTTGTTGCCATTATTTCAGAACATGCGATTTTACTATGAAACAGAAGTTTTCAATTTTACTCGAACAACAATTACCTTTACTTGATGATGCTGCAAAAGTATTGGTTATTTCTCAACAAAGATGTACACAAATTGGGATTAAAGAAACTTATACAATTGATGAATTAGAAAAATTTGAGGCATTAACCAGTCGTTTCGCACGCTTATGTGATTTTGTTATTCAAAAAATGTTGCGCCTCATTGATGAAATTGATTTAGAAACGCAAGGCACAGTAAGAGATAGAATTCATCGAGCGGAAAAAAAAGGACTGATAAAGAGTGCTGAGCAATTTGCTGATTGTCGTATGCTACGGAATGAAATTTCTCATGAATATACACAAATTAAAATGCTGCAAATATTCCAAAATGTGCTTGAAATGACACCTTATTTACTCGAAAGCGTAGACCATATTAAACAATACTGCCAACAATTTAGAAAATAAAAAGCTCAGGACTGGCAGTCCTCAGTATTAGAAAAGAGTTAATATTATAAATAATTAGGACTGCCAGTCCTTAATTCACCAAAATATAAAAAAATAGGATTTTTCAAGGAATGAATAGCAATATCCAAGTATTAAACAAAGTATGCAAAAAACTCAATTTAGATTATCAACTTCAGCATCTATCAAAAAATATTGTTGAAGTCACGATTGCAGGCAAAAAGCACTTATTTACCAGTTTTGATACACCATTAAACTCACAGTCAGTTAACAAATTATGTCGAGATAAAGACTATTTTTATCAATACTTTCAAGACACAATTAAGATGCCTAAAACTCAGGCTTACTTAAATCCGCATCACGAAGGTGCTTATACCCGATATTTAGAATTGAACACGATAATGCAAATAATGCACTCAATCGAGCAAAACTTTCAATATCCACTGATTATTAAACAAAATCGGGGTACAAGCGGCAAAAATGTATTTAAAGCCGAAAATCAACAACAATTAGAAATGGGATTGCTAACGATTTTCAATAAAAATGATATGGCATTTGACTATGTGGCTTTAGCTCAAGAACTGATTGATATTGATAAAGAATTTAGAGTCATTTATCTCAATGGACAATTACAATTTGCTTACGAAAAAAGTAATGAATCCGCCCAATTTACAGGCAACTTAAGCCCTCTGCATTGGGAAGGCGCAAAAGCGATTTTACAGACAGAACAGAATATTTTAGATGCAATTGACCTATTTTGTCAGCCATTATTCCAAAAATTAATGATTCCATTTTGTGGTCTCGATGTCATTTTAGATAAACAAGGACAGTGGTGGTTGCTTGAAGCCAATTCAGCACCCGCATTTCATCAGTTTATTAAAAGTGGTTATGAACATAAAGTGATGGAATTTTACGAGAATTTACTCGCCAGTTTATAGGTTTTATCTCATGTTGTTGAGTTGCACATTGCCATACTTAACAGGTCTTTTATTTGAAAATGTTGGGGAAAATACACATGTTAAGCTCAACCCATGAAAAATTACAAAAATCACTGCTTTCTCATATTCCTCAAAATCAAATTATCAGTGACCCGTTACGCACCTTAGCTTATGGGACGGATGCCAGCTTTTATCGTTTGCAGCCGCAATTAGTAGTAAAAGTGAAAAATGAGCAGGAAGTAATACATTTACTGAGAATGGCGCAAAATCATAAAACACCAGTGACTTTTCGTGCAGCGGGTACAAGTTTGTCAGGGCAAGCCATTAGCGACTCAGTGTTAGCCGTCTTATCAGGAGAAGCGTGGAATAATTACCAAATTCATGAAAATGGGCATCAAATCACATTGCAAACGGGGATTATTGGTGCTCAAGCAAATACTTACCTTTTGTCTTATGGACGAAAAATAGGCCCTGATCCTGCGTCGATTAATGCGGCTAAAATTGGTGGGATTGCAGCGAATAATGCCAGTGGAATGTGTTGTGGTACAGCGCAAAACAGCTACAATACTTTAGCAGGAATGCGAATTATTTTTGCGGATGGCACAGTGTTAGATACACGAGATAAAAATAGTATTACCGCGTTTGACCACAGTCATAGCGAATTTTTACAATCTATCCAACATTTAGCCCATACAGTTCAACATTATACTGAGCTGAAATCTAAAATCCAGCACAAATATAGATTAAAAAATACAACAGGTTATGGCTTAAATGCGCTGATAGATTACACTGATCCAATTGATATTATTCAACATTTGATGATTGGTTCAGAAGGCACTTTAGGCTTTATCTCTGAAATTACTTACCACACCGTGCCTGACCCCGCACATAAAGCAACGGCTTTGGTTTTATTTCCTAATATTGAGCAAGCCTGTCAAACAGTGGCTAAATTGGCTGCAACGCCTGTGACTGCCGTCGAATTGATGGATAGACCCGCATTGCGTTCGGTGCAAGGACAAGCAGGTATTCCCAGTGAATTAAGTGAGTTAGATGATGAAATGGCGGCATTATTAATTGATGTACGTGCCGAACAAGATGATATTTTGCAGCAACAAGTTGATGAAGTGCAAGCGGTATTAAATCAATGCAATTTGTTAAAAAATGCCCATTTTACGACAAATACGGCTGAATATGCTAAATTATGGAATATTCGTAAAGGTTTATTTCCCGCAGTCGGTGCAGTACGTGAAGTTGGGACGACTGTTATTATTGAAGATGTGGCATTTCCATTGCCAATGCTGGCGAAAGCGGTACGTGAATTACAGCATTTATTTAAGAAATATCATTACAATGAAGCGATTATTTTCGGTCATGCTTTAGCGGGAAATTTGCATTTTGTGTTCACTCAAGACTTTGGTACAACCGAAGAAGTGCAACGTTATAAATTGTTTATGGATGAAGTGTGTCAGATGGTTACGGGTGAATATCAAGGCTCGTTGAAAGCGGAACATGGCACAGGCCGTAATATGTCGCCATTTGTAAAATTAGAGTGGGGTGAACAAGCTTATGATGTGATGCAGCAGTTAAAAAATCTATTTGATCCAAAGGATTTACTCAATCCTGGTGTGATTTTAAATCCTGATGACAAAGCCCATATTAAAGATTTAAAACCGTTGCCGCCTGCGGATTCAATCATTGACCGTTGTATTGAATGCGGATTTTGTGAACCGATTTGTCCTTCTCGAGATTTAACTTTAACGCCCAGACAACGGATTACGATTTGGCGTGAAATTGCGCGTTTGGAACGGACACAAGAAAATCCATCACGTTTAAAACAGTTGCAAAAAGATTTTGATTATCAAGGTATTGAAACTTGTGCAATTGATGGTTTGTGTGCAACACAATGCCCTGTGAATATTAATACGGGTGATTTGACTGTGCAGTTACGCCAGCAAAAACGTGGAAAAATAGCTAATGTGACAGGAAATTGGATTGAAAGCCATTTTTCTACAGTTGCGTTGATGACACGGTTTAGTTTAGGCGGTGCAAGTTTAGCTCAAAGCGTTTTAGGCAATAAGTTGATGAGTAGTTTAAGTCAAGGTGCGCGAGACTTATCAGGTAAACGCTTGCCATTATGGACAGCAGAAATGCCACGTCCCACTTGTTTTAAGCCCGTTCAGCAGACTAAACAAAAACAAAAAGTGGTATATTTCGCTGCATGTGCTACGCGAGTGATGGGCGCAAGCCAAGGTCATGATGAATTACCTTTACCGCAAGAAATCGTCACTTTATTGAATAAAGCCCAAATTGAGGTGATTTATGTACAAAATCCTGATTCACATTGTTGTGGACAACCTTATGAAAGTAAAGGCTTAGCCAAGCAAGCGGATAAATCATTAACCCGTTTAGCTGATGCAGTATATGAGGCTAGCGAAGATGGGAAAATTGCCGCGATTTGTGACACCAGCCCTTGTAGTTTACGTTTAAAACAGGCTTTAGATGATAAATTAAAAGTCTATGAAATCACTGAATATTTACAACAGGAAGTGATACCCAAATTGGAACTGAAACAGCAAGTCGATTGTGTGAGTTTGCATATTACTTGTAGTGCCAGAAAAATGGGTTTAGAGTCAGTTTTACTTGAAGTTGCCAAAACATGTGCAAAAGAAGTCATTTTACCTGAAGAAGCTGGATGTTGCGGTTTTGCAGGTGATAAAGGCTTTACGCAACCTGAGTTAAATGCCAGCGCATTACAACATTTAAAATCGGCATTGCCCAAAAATTGTGAAGGCGGTTATTCTAATAGCCGCACTTGTGAAATCGGTTTGAGCTTACACAGCGGTGTGCATTATAATTCATTGGTTTATCTGGTTAATCAGTGTTTTAAATAAAAATTATTGCTTGAGGGTTGCCAATCTTTGAACAGTTGGCAATTCTAAGATATAAAGCTTTAGTTTACCGCTTTCTGACATCAGTTATTTATTGATTTCTGTAAATGAGCTCGTACACATCTCAAAATTTCATAATCATATTGCTCTTCAAGATATTCATACGCTGGCCTTAATTTTGTCATATCATCCATGGCCATCAATGCTTCTTCTATTTCCTCTCTTTCTTCATCTTCCAGCATCATTATTTCATCTAAATCAATAATATCTTCTTCAATTAAATCAGAAAAATGAGTGTAAATTGTGACGATTTTTAGTTGGCGTTGTTCGGCAATTTGCTCAGGACTGAGACCACGCTTAAATGCTTCTAAAGTGAGATTCACTGTTTCTGATAATCGATTTTGTGCAACAGAAGCTGGAGTTGGACGATGATTGGGTATTTCATCTTGATAATCATCTAAAATATCTAAAAACTGTTGGCCATAACGTTCTAATTTGAGTTGTCCTACTCCATTGATTTTACGCAATTCTCGCAAGCTACTAGGGCGATAATATACCATTTCTTTCAAAGTGCTATCATGAAAAATCATATAAGGAGCAATACTTTGAGCATCAGCCAAATCTTTACGTTTTCCTTGTAATACATGCCATAATTCTTTGTCTTTGCCGATAAATTGGGGTTGTTCTGGTTTGGGTCGTGTGGTTTTTGATTCATAGCTATCTAAACGTAAACGCACTGATTGTTCACCACGCAATAAGGGTCTGGCTTTATCATGCAACCTCAAGCCACCATAGCCTTCTACATCCACCGTGATATAACCTGCTGCGGCTAATTGTCGATAGACTGATTTCCATTTTTCTTCATCTAATTCTTTGCCAATACCAAAGGTACTGACCTGCTGATGTTGGAATCTTTGTACTTTGTCATCCATTTTGCCCAGCAACACATTAATTAAATGGTTTACCCCAAATTGTTGCCCTGTACGATACACACAAGATAAGGCTTTTTGCGCCGCTTCGGTTGCATCCCAAGTCGGCACAGGGTCTAAGCAAGTATCACAATTACCACATGGATCAGGCAAATTGTCTCCAAAATAACTCAGTAACGCCTGACGACGACAAGTAATGATTTCACAATAACCCAGCATGGCATCGAGTTTATGCCGTTCTAAATTTTTATGTTGCACACTGGCTTCGGAGCTATCGATAAATTTGCGCAAGGTGAAAATATCGCCCATGCCATACGCCATCCACGCATTTGACGGCAAGCCATCACGCCCAGCCCGTCCCGTTTCTTGATAATAGGCTTCTAAACTTTTAGGTAAATCTAAATGAGCCACAAACCGTACATTAGGTTTATCAATCCCCATCCCAAACGCAATGGTAGCCACAATAATCACACTTTCTTGTTTGAGAAAAATATCTTGATGCTGTTGGCGGATTGGGGTCTTTAAACCTGCATGATAAGGCAGCGCGTTCCAGCCCTGTTGCTTCAGCCAGTCCGCTGTATCTTCAACTTTTTTGCGTGATAAACAGTACACTATTCCCGTATCATTCCGATGTTCTCGATTGAGGAAAGCCAGTAATTGCATTTTAGGATGTTTGGTTTTGGGTACGACGTGATAACGAATATTCGGACGATCAAATCCTGTAACAAATACTTTACCTTGTTGTAATTGCAAGTGTTCGATAATTTCTTGACGGGTTAAATCATCTGCGGTTGCGGTTAATGCAAGGCGTGGGATATGTGGAAAACGTTGGTGTAATGCAGAAAGCTGGCGATATTCAGGTCTGAAATCATGTCCCCATTGTGATACACAGTGGGCTTCATCAATGGCGAATAAACTGACGGGGATTGTGCTGAGGAATTCTAAAAACGAGTCCGTCATTAAGCGTTCAGGCGCAACATAGAGTAAATCTAGTTCATTACGTCTGAGTTGTCCGAATACATTACGTGCATCTTCGCTGGAAAGCATGGAATTAAGGAACGCGGCACGAATACCTAATTGTAACAAGGCAGTGACTTGATCTTGCATCAATGCAATTAACGGTGATACGACGATGGCAACACCTTGGCGAACAATCGCAGGAATTTGATAACACAATGATTTACCACCACCTGTTGGCATTAAAACCAGTGCATCACCATTGTTTAAAACATGTTGGATGACATCCGCTTGCTGACCACGAAATTGTTGATAACCAAAGGTATGATGTAAAACGGATTCTGGGGTCATGGGTCTGATGAGGTGTTGAAATAATTATTTATTCTATCAGATTTAGGTGATTTTCGTGCTACATCATGAAGCATGCAAAACGGGTTTTGCAATATGTTTCCTTAAATCAACACTTCAGACAGTTTTTAAAAATTCCTATTGCCTAAAATTGTAAC
>JADGDW010000072.1 GCA_016744725.1 Candidatus Albibeggiatoa sp. nov. BB20
GGGTTTGATTTGTTTGATAGTGGTAGAAATTAAATATACTTAAAATTTGGTATTATCAAGAAATGTGGGTTTATTGGGTAGAAGTGGCAGGAAAATATACTTTAAAATACTGAATTTATTATAAAATTTAGATATTATTTGTATATCACCACATTTGAAATTATATATTTAATGTAGTGATATATTTGCTGCAATGATTATTGAACAATATCACGTAGACTATTAAATAAACGTGTTGCCTTACCTGCTAAACTGCCTTCAGGCAATAAGTCAGGGCGCATTGCCACAGTGCTTAGTGCATCTAATAATTTTTCATCTGCTTGGGATTCATTGACCACAATACCAACCCAAGTGACCAATGTTTTCACTTTAGTTTGATTAAAGCCTAAAATACCTCCAGAAACAGGTACTTCAAGGATATCATATACATTAGCACCTGAAAACTTAGCTTCTGCAAATGCAGGCTCATCAATGGTAATAAAGATCAGTTCTTCACTTTTCATTACCATTTCAATCCGCTCATTATCAGGATTTGGAGACATCACAAAACATACTAAATCACGACGACCTGAAATCAAACGGTTTAATTCTACTTTCACATTTGGACGATGGTACAATTTAACTTTAGAATCATTCAATTCAGGGTCAATATTCATCAAAAATTGGAACGTCTTTGCTGTGCCACTATCTTCACGGCCTACAGAAACTTTTAAAGGGGTTGCTTGTTCGTCTGTAATATCGTGGTAGCTGTTGATTTTACCTTCTTTACGTGCTGCACAAAATAATGCTTCTGGGGCAATTTTACCAAGTAAAACTAATTTTTCATCTGGGTCTTTTTCTGGAGTCATGTTTAATGCCGCAACGTCTAACTGACTTAAACCTGCAGGTAATTCGCCTGATAAGACTTTATCAATATTGGCTTGGCTGCCTGCTGAGATGACTGCTCTTGCCCGATAACCGTAGTCTGTAAGGGCTTTATTTAATGCGGGAACAATTGTATTAGTGTATTCGCCTGAAGCACCACCTGCACCAATTTTGATTTCATCTAATGCAAAGCTGTTGGTTGAAAACAGTAATAAAAATCCTGTTAGCATATATTGGTTGAGCTTTTTCACAAATATCCTCCTAATTGAAAAGTGAGTTCACTTAATACACTATACATTTAGCCTGTTCTATCATATAAAATCAAGCTTAATGCACAGTTATTGTAAATAATCATTGGGTTATATCAGAAAATATCTTCTGTACCATCTACATATTTAATGAGTGTCACAATAAATTCTGCTTTCAAACCACTAGCGGCTTTATTTTGTAAATTCTGATAAAAATCATTATCTTCAGTTTCTTTAATCGCAAGTCCCCAGACTTTGGTTTGTTCGGGTTTTAACACATAGCGATGGCGGAAAAAGCTTAATTTTAAGATGTTATTTTCAACAAAATCTAAGCTACCAAGTAAGTTATTAAGGTTATCGTATATGATAATATGGCCGTCAAAATATTCAATTTCTTTGTCTAAAATATTAGTGATTTCAATGCCTAAAGAAATAAGTTTGTTCGGTTCAAAAAAGTCATTATGCGTTACTTTGGTAGGAAAACGAGGATAATTAGGAATAACATTATCTTCAACATCAATTATTTCTGGCTCAACGGTTGGCAATTCTTCAGTTTCTGGTTCAACAGTCGGTAATTCTTCGACTTCAGGTTCAACAGTTGGTAGTTCTTCGATTTCAGGTTCAACAATCTCTGGCTCAACGGTTGGCAATTCTTCTACTTCAGGTTCAACAATCTCTGGCTCAACAGTCGGCAATTCTTCTACTTCAGGTTCAACAATCTCTGGCTCAACAGTCGGCAATTCTTCGATTTCAGATTCAATTATTTCTGGCTCAACGGTTGGTAATTCTTCTACTTCAGGTTCAACAATTTCTGGCTCAACGGTTGGTAATTCTTCTACTTCAGGTTCAACAATTTCTGGCTCAACGGCTGGTAATTCTTCAATAACTTCGGGAACTGTTAGTTCTGGTTCGACAATCTCGGGTTGTGGTGTTACTGATACTGTCGGGGTTTCTATGGGAATCCTAACGGGTATTTCTTGGTTTAACTCTTCATCGCCTTGTTGCGAACAGCTTGCTATCAATAGAATTAATAACAACATCCAGCCGCGAGATTGTCTAATTAACATTAGGCTAGCCCTCTTGCTCTTCTTGTGTTGTCAATAATGCCTCAACAAATTGCTGTGCATTAAAGACTCTTAGATCATCAATTTGTTCACCGACCCCAATAAATCGAATTGGCAAACCCAGTTGATGTGCTACAGCAAAAATAATTCCTCCTTTTGCAGTACCATCAAGCTTGGTGATATTAATCCCTGTAATACCGATAGCCTTGTGAAATTCTTTCGCTTGATTCAAGGCATTTTGCCCAATTGAAGCATCTAGCACTAACATCACTTCATGCGGTGCATTTTCGTCCAATCGCGACATAACTCGCCTGATTTTCTTCAATTCATCCATCAAATGAGTTTGAGTATGCAAGCGTCCCGCAGTGTCGGCAATCAATACATCAATATTTTTAGCTTTAGCCGATTCTAAGGCATCAAAAATAACTGCTGCCGAATCCGCTTTATCATGCTGAGCAACTACTGCTACATCATTGCGTTCACCCCATACTTTCAATTGTTCAACCGCCGCTGCACGGAATGTGTCACCCGCAGCCAACATCACACTTTTACCTTGGCTTTGGAAACGCTTGGCTAATTTACCAATGGTCGTGGTTTTACCTGCACCATTAATCCCAATCATCAAAATGACATACGGTGCATTTAAATCTTCAGGAACCTCCAATGGCTGCTCAACAGGCTCTAGCAAGTTTTGCATGTTTTCTTTCAGAATCGTGTATAACTCTCCGCTTTCTTTAAGCTGGTCTTTGGCAACCCGTTTATGTAAATCGTCAATAATTAACTGAGTTGACTCAATCCCGACATCTGCGGTTAATAACAAAGTTTCGATTTCTTCCAACAAATCATCATCAATTGCTTTGGTTTCAGCAAATAAATTGACCAAGCCTGTGGTGAAATTTTCACGAGTACGACTGAGGCCTTGTTTTAAACGCTCGAAAAAACCTGCTTTCGGTTGTTCTTCTGTACTATCTTCTGATTCAGATTCTTCTTTTTCTCCACCAATTTTAAAACCAAAAACAGTAGTCGGTTTCTTTTCTGGGATTTCTTCAGGGTCTGACTCAGTTGATTCTATTTCTTGAAGATTAGATTCTGGCTCAGCGATTTCCGAACTCGATTTATCGCCACCAATTTTAAAACCAAAAACAGTAGTCGGTTTCTTTTCTGGGATTTCTTCAGGGTCTGACTCAGTTGATTCTATTTCCTGAATATCAGATTTTGACTCGGAAGTTTCCAAACTCGGTTTATCGCCACCAATTTTAAAACCAAAAACAGTGGTTGGTTTCTTTTCAATGGTTTCTTCAGGGTCGGCTTCAATTGATTCTGATTCAGAGGTTTCAGGTTTTGTTTCTGACTCTGATTTTTTTAATCCAAATCCCCAAAAACTAGATTTTTGAGTTTCAGTTATTTCTTCTTGAACTGGGTTCTCTGCTATTTCAGTATCAGGGTCTTGGTGGCTTTCTGGCTCAGCCGTATTTTCTGCTTGTGGGTCAGCAGGTTTGCGTGAAAATCCTAACATTGATTACCTTTTCATATACTTGTAGTTTCATCAGTGGGCTAGCATTGTACTGAATACTATGATAAACAGTACAGCAATTCTAGTTTGACATCAGAATAATCCAGTTTTTTAGATTAAAAACAAAAGATTTTCTGGCTCTATCTTAACGCCGTTTCTTTTTCAGTTTTGGCAATGGAATATTGGCGTTTTTCGCTAAATAAAAATCCATTACTTTCTTGGCAATCGGTGCGGCGGTTTTACTACCACTTCCGCCATTTTCAATAATCACTGCTACCGCAATCTGTGGATCATCAACGGGGGCAAAAGAGACAAATAAGGCATGGTCATGCAATCGTTTATCTAATTTCTTGGCGTTATAGCGTTCATCTTGTTTGATTGTAAAAACTTGCGCCGTTCCTGTTTTGCCTGCAAACCGATAATTTGAACCACGTCCAACTTTTCGCGCTGTGCCTAAACGCCCATATAATACCGCTTCCATGGATTTAACAACCATATCCCAATATTCTTGTTTTTTCAACGTGACATCAGCTTGGCGTTCACCTTGGATAATATGTATTTCGCCTGTGGTTGCATCATCTAAAGCAAAGGCCACACGTGGTTGATGAAATTGGCCTTTCATTGCTAAAGTAGCTGTCGCTGAGGCTAATTGTATTGGGGTTGACAACATGAAGCCTTGACCAATCCCCGTAATTAGGGTTTCACCGGGATACCACATTTTTTTACGTGCCCGTTCTTTCCATGCTCGAGAGGGCATGAGGCCACTGACTTCGCTGTAAACATCAATCCCCGTTTTATCACCAAATCCAAATCGAGTCAGGAATTTATTTAATCTATCAATACCTAAATCATAAGATAAATCATAAAAATATACGTCACAAGATTGCTCCATGGCATGATGTAAATTCATGTGCCCATGCCCACTACGTTTCCAATCTCGATATTTATGCGGATGGTCTTTTAATCGATACCAACCTGGACACCATGTCGTACTATATTCGGTACGTACGCCATAATCCAATCCTGCTAAACCCACAAAAGGTTTTACTGTTGAACCCGGTGGATATTGACCACGAATCGCGCGATTAAACATAGGTCGGTTGGGAGAATCTCGTAATTCGCCATAGGTTTTATGATCGATACCATTGACAAATAAATTAGGATCATAGTAAGGCATGCTGACCAATGCGAGTACGGCACCTGTTCTAGGATCAATAGCGACGATGGATGCCCGTTCTTTTTTGACTAAATTTTCGGCATAATTTTGAAATTCCATGTCAACATTTAGGTATAAATCCATGCCTCGAACAGGTGGTGTGCGTTCTAATACTCTGAGAATACGCCCTTGTACATTGACTTCTACTTTTTGAGTACCTACTTTGCCATGCAATTCTTTTTCATAGAATTTTTCAACCCCAATTTTGCCAACATAATTTGTTCCCATGTATTCATAAGGGTCTAAATATTTTAATTCCCGCTCATTAATACGCCCTACATAACCGATGATGTGCACACCTGTGGCATTTTTTGGATAAACGCGCCGCCAATTTGAATGAATATTAACCCCTGGGAAACGATAACGTTTTACTGCAAAATGATTTTTTTCTTGTTCACTGAGGTCAAAACGCAGTGGTACAGGTTCAAACCCACGTTTTTGTCGCCGTAATTTATAAAAACGCTCTATATCTTCTTCTTTAATATCAATGATTTTTTTTAAATTTTCTAGTACTTCCTGCATATTGTCTACTTTTGCAGGGATAATCTCTAAACTATAAGAAATTTCATTGCGAGCCAGTTGGACACCATTTCGATCATAAATCATACCGCGTTGAGGTGGTAGTGGTAGCACTTTAATCCGGTTATCTTCAGACATAGTGCTATAAGCTTGATGTTTAATCACTTGCAAATAAACCAGCCGCGTAATAACGCCGCCAAAGCAGAGGATGACTAACAGCCATGCGATGATGATGCGGTTAAAGAACAGTTTATTTTCTAGTTGCGCATTTTTGAGAATAAAACCAGTTTTCATTTAATGATGGATTATCAATTAGGAATGATGAGTGAAGTTTGAACTAGCATAACAGGACTGACAACCCTAAAATTAAGAAATAGTAGCTAGAATTTGCCAGTCCTGAATATGATGTTTCAGGTTTTAACGTTTGTCAGGCACTAATCTGTCACCAAATGGGGTACGGACAACACGCATACCTTCTGGTACATCTTCATCTTTAATCACTTGGCGTTTGAAGTTTTTATATAATTCGCGACGTTTTTTCAATGCAGCATCACGTTTTTTCTTCTCTTCATCAGAAAGTTCTTTATTTTTGTTCATTGCTGCAAGGAATGGATTAACTTCATTGGGTGGATTTTTACTCACCGCAGCTTTAGGTGGTGGTGCAAGTGCAGTACCCACAATAAATTCTAAAGTCGCAGATTTACCGCCATTGGTGCATTTGAGACCTTTTTTTGGATTTGGACGGCGACAAGGGGCGTTGTCAGGATAATCAACTTTGACTTTACGATCAGTCATTCGAATCAGGTGATAGTCTGGATAGCCATTTTTAACTGATGCCCGTCGTTTGTCTTCCATGTCCACTTTGATAACTTTGGTATTCGGCGTTTCCAAAAATACAATATAGCGTTCACCAATTTGACTGACCCCTTTTAACACAAAATCTTTTTGTGGCAGCATTTTAACAGGTGGTTTGGGCTTAGGTTTTGGTAAGCTTTGAAATGGGTTCACTGGTGTTGTATTAGGTTTGGGTTCTGTTTTAGGTGCGGGTGGTATTTTGGGTTTATTCCTATCTTTATCAAATAAATCAAACCCTTCAGCATGAGTTGTACTGGCCAACATCACTACGATCAAAAAACCACATAATTTAAAAAAGTTGCTGTTCATAATTCATTCTCTAATAATTCGGATAAATCCAGTGTTAGGACTTTCAGCCTTTGAGATATTATTTTAATTATAAAGCTGTTCACTGCTATAAAAAACACCAATTAAATAAGCAAATACATGGCCTTCGGTAAAATCCAGAAATAAAGAGTTAACCAAACAGCCTACTACAATGGTTATAAACATCCCTTGCGCCATTTTTTGTTGTGGTTCGGGCAATTTCAATGCTAAATACCATAATTGATAGATAAACCAAGCAAAAATACTTAATCCGATCACACCCCATTGTACTGCCATCATCAAATATTCATTGTGAGGGTTTGTTGTTGGATGTGAGGGCTCTTGCGCTGCATAGCGATGTACAAAGCTGCCTGTGCCTGAACCCAATATCGGTTGTTGTTGCCATAATTTCCAACTATGTTCATAAAAATTAAGACGTAATCGGATTGAATCTGTTTCAGCCGCTTGATGTTTTAAACCCACAATCACTTTATCAACTCGATGTTGCAAATTGCTTGACGTATAGTAAGTGCTAAAACCTAATATCACGACGGCTAATAATCCCAGCATAAAACCACGCCAATGCAATAGCTGCCAACTAAATAGTAAAATCAGGCAAGCTAATATTAAATAACCTGTTCGGCCTTGGGTCAAAAATATAACATCATAAATGGCTAAACCAATGATAATAATAGGCCACCATATCTTTTTTTGATACGCCAAGACAGCGATAAAATAAGCACTGAGTACAATCAGTAAACTTTGAGTAATATGATTTTTAAACACATAGGCATTGCTCGCATCACCATGAATCAAACCATATAATGGGTTATTTGTTAGTGTCACAAAAAAGGATAAAATTAAAGTCAGTCCCATTGCAGCAAAAAAAGCTTTAAATCCCCAAATTCTGGCAAATTTATCCTGAAATCCATATAAAAATAGCGGAATCAGCAGAAATTCTTTGTATTGTTTAATATTATCGATAATCGCGCTTTGAGTCGCTGAGCTGTAAATACTGCCTAGCAAGATTAAAATGACGAGACTGAGAGACGACCACAATAATGGATTTTTGATAACAGAATGTGCATTTTTTGCAGAACACAGCCCTACATGCAAAATGGTGATAATTAACAATAAACCAAATAACATATTGGGTAACGCGACTGAAATAGGCAAACTAAAACCGATAACAATAAGTAAAACCCGCTGTATCCATAGCAAATTTTTTGCAAACATTAAATTATCCAAACTGATGTTTAGCGCATTTTATCCTGTTAACAAAGGCTAAGCAATTAAAGGGTTAATATCAACAATAGTACGTCCATATAGTTCGCCGCGTAACATTTTATCAATATAAATAGTGTTTAATTGTTCTAAATTACAATGTGTTGCTATAACATCCCATTGGTTGATTTTCCAATCATTTGCCAATAAATTCCATAATTTCAAGCGAATGTCATACCCTGATTCCGCTGATGCAATCCCTAATAAATTGATACCACGTAAAATAAATGGGAAGACTTGGGTTTCTAATTTCATGCCTGAAACTGTGCCACAGGTTGTGATACTCCCACCGTATTGTACTGATTTTAAAGCAGTGATTAAGCTTTCGCCGCCAACGGTATCTACCACGGCTGCCCACTGGGGTTTTAATAATGGCTTTGATGTTGTTTGTAAAATATTACGTCCGACGATTTCGCTTGCGCCTAATTGGGTTAAAAAATCAACTTTATCAGCTTTGCCCGTCATGGCAGTCACTTCATAGCCTAATTTAGCTAAAATAGAAACCGCGATACAGCCCACACCACCTGTTGCACCTGTGACTAAAACCTTGCCTTGTTGCGGGGTTGAACCATTTTGTAATAGTTTATAAATTGATAATGCTGCGGTATAACCTGCTGTGCCATAAATCATACTTTGTTCTAAACTCAGATTATTTGGCAATTTAACAACCCAATTCACTGGCACACGGATATATTCTGCAAAACCGCCGCTGTAATTCATGCCTAAATCATAGCCCGTCACGATGACTTTTTCACCGACAATCAGCTTATCCGTTTGAGTCTCAATGACAATGCCTGCTGCGTCACAACCTGCTGTATGAGGGTAGTGACGGGTGATACCTTTATGGCCTGTCGTGGACAAAGCATCTTTATAATTTAGAGAAGAATAAGCCACTTGAATTAACACTTCATTTTCAGGCAATTCACTTGAGGGCAAATCTATCAGTTCGCGCTGAAAAATCGTGTCATCAATTGTGCGTAGCACTTTAAATGTGCTGGGAAGTTTTGAATGAGTCACGGTTATTCCATACAAAATAGGCTTAGCAGTTTATTCTAACTGATTTATAAATTCACTCAAAATACTGTAGAACTAAGCAACTTAGCGTAAAATATACCGATTATATTTTATACAGTCTAAAGGGATAAAAATGGACAAGATTGTTATTGCAAGCGGAAATAAAGGCAAAATTCGTGAATTTCAACAAATTTTCACAGATTTTCAGATTGAAGTTGTGCCACAAACGCAATTTGATGTGTCAAATGTGGAAGAAACAGGCTTAACTTTTGTTGAAAATGCGATTTTAAAAGCTCGCCATGCAGCTCAACAAACGTCATTACCTGCTTTGGCTGATGATTCAGGGCTTGAAGTTGATGCGTTGCAAGGTGCACCGGGGATTTATTCAGCACGGTTTGCAGGAGAAGGTGCAAATGATAAGACTAATAATCAATTGATGTTAGAAAGATTACAAGATGTACCTGAAGTTGAGCGTACTGCTCGTTTTCAATGTATTATTGTTTTTATGCGTCATGCGGAAGATGCAACACCTCTGATTTGCCAAGGCACTTGGGAAGGACGTATTTTAACTGCAGCACAAGGTGAAAATGGTTTCGGTTATGATCCCTTATTCTTTGTACCAACTCATAATTGTAGTTCAGCACAATTAGCTGCCGAAACTAAAAATCAATTAAGCCATCGTGGCCAAGCCATTCAATTATTTAAGCAACAAGTGAAAAAATATTTATAAAATATTAAAGGATTGGCTTATTTTAAATCAAAACATTGCCAATCCTAATACCTATTAATAAATCGGAATCACAGCGTAACCTTTCGCTTGATAACCAATTAAAGAAATAAAGGTATTTCCAACTGCTTGGATATTGGGTAACAATGAATCATTGGACACATTAAACACACGTGTCGCCACTGAACAGGCTTCAAGTTTCACACCTTTTTCAACTAAATCTTTTAATATGTCAGCAACTTGTTCTAATTGCTCTTCTGTATCTAATGCAATATTTTCTGGCTGATTTGTACTAATCATTTGCACCGCTGAGCCACGAAAGGCTAATAAAATATCGGGGTGTACATTTTGTGCGACTAAGCCTTCGTATGTTTCTTGGATTACTTTTAAATATAAAGCCAACTTTTGTGGGTTATTTCCCGCAATATTAATATCAAAAACCGCTTTACCTATAGCCACGTCTTTTAGTGCAATCGCATCATTGGGTTGAGCTGTTTCTGCATAAACTGTATTAAAAAATAAGCATAAACTGATACATATAGAAGCCAGTATATTTTTTAACATTGAAGTTCTCCTTAGGTGATTTTCAATCAGTATTTTTATGTGTGATTGCTACCAAGTCAAGCAGTTTTCTATTTGCTGTTTTTTGGAGGTGAAATTAGCTTGCTATTAAGTTCAGCTTGGTGGTGTATGCCCAAGAAACTCAACTTCAAGTGCACATATATTTTAATAGTTTATTTTTATCATGAGTTAAT
Source organism: Candidatus Albibeggiatoa sp. nov. BB20 (assembly GCA_016744725.1). Lineage (GTDB taxonomy): Bacteria > Pseudomonadota > Gammaproteobacteria > Beggiatoales > Beggiatoaceae > Albibeggiatoa. Next base: position 10,366 of record JADGDW010000072.1, read on the forward strand.
TTGCTCTATGAATCAGCATCCAGCACAAATTGCTAGAGACAAAATTGATGTTCTATTGCAAGCAGCAGGCTGGGTTGTACAGTCAATGCAAGACGTGAATCTATTCGCAGCGCAAGGTGTTTCATTTCCATCATCCTGAGACTTTAAGGGAGTGGTTTAAACAAAGTGCGACATTGCGAGCAAGGTTGCAAAATATCCCATCTTTAGATGAAACGGATTTACGTTCTGCGCAAATTAAAGCAATTAATAATTTGGAACAGTCGTTTAAGAATAATCGCCCAAGAGCATTGATTCAAATTGCAACGGGTATAGTATTGATTATTAAAATGGTTTTTGATTAATTATTTGGATAATATCTCCTATTGGCGAAATAATCAGTTTTGTATTGTCATGAGCAACCGCAACCGCTCTATCATTATAAAAAGGCTCTAATTTTTGATAATGGGCTGAATAAAGTGCAATCCCTTGTTTATCAATATGAAAATAGCCAAGTTTATCTTTTGCAATGGCATATCCTTTGTGATACACATCCAGCTCCAAAAAAAATTGATTATGTATAAAATGCCCCTTATTATTGATATGAGTAGATAAACCTAATTCATTCACAATAACCGCAATACCATATTTATAATCACCGACATAAGCATATTGCTCTGGATAAATTGAGTTTGCTTGTCTATCAATATGAAAAAAATTTTGGGTCACTATATCTTTTACAACACAATAATTTTCCTGAAAATTTCCTGACCATTCAAATCGAAATGAATGAATATCTTGTCCTGCTTGATTAATATGAAAAAAACCAAGATCATCTGAAACAGTGGCAATACCATCGTAAAATCCAAAAGCATGATTAAATGTACGATTAAATACTTTTTCCCCTTTAAGATTAATAAAAAAAGCGGTGTGATTTAGCTCAACAGGAGCATAATCAGGTGGGGAATGAAAATTTTGAATTTTATCAAATCGATTAGAATAAAGTGCTTTACCATCAATAATATGGTGTGTTTCATCAAAGGATAATGTGACAGTCGACATTTATTTAGACTTCCGTAACAAACAGGTTTGGCAAAGTGGTTGATTTTTATAATTTTTTAAAAGCCATTGATATTGTTCTGTAGCAAAAAACTGATTAATGGGTGTTGTATGAATATTACCAAAATTTCCTAATGTTTTACGTTTCTCAGAAGGCGCACAGCAGACATTGTAATTGCCATAACAATCTATCCAAAGTTCTTTACCTAAAAATGGACAATCATAAGACTGGTTTATCTCTGATGTTTCAGATAAAAGCTCAAAATTTTCTAAATTTATCTGTGTGCGATAAGGTTCAATTTCTTCAATAAAACGATTCCATTCATTAATATGCTCAGGACGACGTAAATCTTGTTGAATTAATTCAGGATGCGTAATCCATAGATGATGCCCTTTCACTCGGTCAACCTTATTTTTTATCGCAAATTCAATCAGTTCTTTGATAGAAAATAAATTTTTTTGCATGAAGGTCATTTGTAACGTAACCGTAGGATGATGCTCAGTATTATTGATTCTCGTTTCATCTCTGATTTGCAAATAAGTACGAATATTTTCCAACATCATGCCAGTATCAGCATTAATCATAATAGATTCATTGATTTGTTTTGATATGCCGTTAATTGAAATTTTTGTGTCAGATGTAACAGGCAGTATTTTTTCAGCCCACACCGCCACGCCTTTTTTAGGAAAAGTGCCATTGGTGGTTAAATTGAGTTTAGTCTGGGTATTTTTCAATTTATCAATAAAATGTTCAAAATAAGGATAAAGTAATGGCTCACCCATAGTACTAGGGATAATTTGTTTTATATTCAGGCTAACAGCTTGATCTAAAATGGTATCCAATAGTTCAGGCGACATACGTTGTCTTTTAATTGGCGCATCTTTTTTATAAATACTATGCGTATCACACATAATACAATTCAAATTACACTGATCGGGATTGGTATCTATGGTGATACGCCAAGGGATGTCATATTGCATGATTGGTATATTTTTTATAGGTATTTAGCACAAAAGCGGCATCTTCTTCAATAGTACGCACACTGTGTTTTGATACATCTAAGGTATTGAGTATTTGAGGATTATCAGTGATTTTTGTAATACAGTCTTTTAATGATTCTGCATTACCTACTTCAAATAAAAACCCATTTTTTCCTTCTATAACAAGTTCTTTCATACCACCAATATTAGATGTAATCACTGGCACACCCGCAAGAAAAGCTTCTTGAATAACCAGCGGCGAGTTTTCTAACCAAGTTGAAGGCACAATCAGCACATCTATCTCGTGTAAGACTTGATTAATGCTCTTATTATCATATCCACCTTTAAATTGAATATTTTCCTTTTCTAAGAAACGTTTTTGATTGCCAATGTTTCCATAAATCGATAATTTTGCACCAATATTTTGGAAAGCATCGGTTAGCACTTTAATACCTTTACTTGGAATCACTCTTCCCATAAATCCAAAGTTGATTTCAGCCTGTTTTTCATATTTTTTAGGCTGATAGCTTATATTTTGTGAATTAAACCCGTATTTGGAATATAAAAGCTTAGTGGCTGGAACACCTTGTTGAATAAAGAAATCCCGCAAAGTGTGTGATGGAACAAGGAATACATCAATCATGTCAATCAATTCACGCATGTGATTTAGCGTATTTTGCACTTCATTTATCGTAGTTTGATAAGGTGAACAATGATGGCATTTTTCCGCTGACTGACCGCTACAGCGCAGCCCTTCTTGGTTTATAAGTTGCCCTTTAACACAGAATAACCAGAAATCATGAATCGTAAACACAATAGGCAATTTATATTCTTTAGCGACAATTTTTACTAAATGAGTGGATAAATGAGAAAGATGTCCAAAATGAACAATATCAGGCTGTACATGTTCTATATAATTTTTAAAAATAATATCCGTCTCGCGATTCTGGAATTTGTCTTGGTAAACATAGTCGCGGCGAACTTTATTAATGCGTCGAACGGGTATTTCATCATAAATCTCATCATAAACTGTATATTCGGGATCAAACTCATTTTCTACCCGAGTAAACACATTGATTTTATTCACTAATGGCAACAATGCTTTTACTAAATGATAAGAATACACTTCCGAACCCGCCATATAATCAGGCGGAAAACCATGAATCACTTTTAAAACATTCATTACTCAACACATCCTTGTAAATCATAGCAATATTCATCAATCGAACGCTGAATACCTACTTCCAAATCAATAAATTCCTTCAGTCCCAGTTTATTCCTTGAGTAATTCATATCGCCTACAAATTTGACAACATCATAGTTTCTCTTGGGATTGACTTTTATTTGCGCCTCTTGACCCGTGGCATTTTCAATATACTGAATTAATTGTTGTAAAGACCAACCAATACCGGGGCATAGATGAAATGCGTCTTGGATATTATCATGCTTATCTAGGTAAAATATGATTTTTACAAGGCTGGCTACGGTATCATCAATATGTGTAAAATCAATTAATTGATCGCCACCTTCGATTGTTAAAGTGCTATTTTCAACGATAGCACGGATAAATCTGGGAATAACCCGATCAAAAATATCATAACGATTACCATAGACATTCGAAAAACGTACAATAGCGCAACTTAAATCATGTTGTTTAGCAAAATCAAAAAATAAGGTTTCGCCCTTAATCTTGGTTTCACCATAAACATTAACTGCTTGCTTTAAATCATTTTCTTTTACAGGCAATTGAGATTGCTCACCATAAACTTCTCGACTACTACCAAAGATGAGCCATGGATTTTGCTGTGACTGCTCAATCGCATTAAGCACAACTTGAATGCCTTCAACATTGGTTTTTCTGCATTCTGGTTTATTCATTTCAGCTTCAACCACTCGGGAAACGGCAGCGAGATGAACAATGCCATCAAATTGATATGTATCGAATATAGACTGTATTTTATCCTTATTACACACATTGGCTTGTATGTAGTTCACTATCGCGTTTTTATTTAAAAAAGTCGGTTTTTTATCAATAATAGTGATTTGGATGTTTTTTCTAATGAGTGTTTCACATAAGGTTCTACCAATGAAACCTGCGCCACCTGTAATTAATATATGCATTATTTTTTACGATTAAATTTTAATTTAACTATATTATCAGAAAATTAAAATATTTGCTTTAGAGAGATAAATCTGTTTGCCTGAAAGGTGAAAGTTTTTAGCTTTTGATGAAAATTCATCAGCACTGTACGATATTCTTTAAGCAATTTGATAAACTTTTAGGTTTCGTTTTTTGTGTTAATACGATGGATTTTAGCTTGGTTTTATTCTTTTTCTGATGGAACAAATATCAAGGCTTGTGGGAACGGTATAACTCATGTAGCAAGATTTGCTTATAAGGAAAATAACGAATTTCTCTACCACTTTTTAAAACAAACTTCACTCCTTTTCTGTTCCATATGCCTGTTATTTCATCAATATGTTCAATTTCAGAGCGTAGGATTTTTTTGAATTCTAAAAAACTAATGTATAAGTACAAATATTCAGCATCAATCTTGTATTTAGGTGTAAGAAAAATAAACACCCCGTTACAAAGCGTTATCGAAATGGCAAATAGACCAATCCAATATATAACATTAGATGCGTAGGTGATATTGGGAAATATGAGAGAGTAATCGTACCCCCAAATTAAGTTAGCAAAACTAAAATAAATTAAAATAGAAGAATAGATTTCAGATCGACTTCTTTTGGCAATAAAAAGGGGTGAGGATGTTGGATTATGGTTCATCAATACTTCATTCTCTGTTGTATTAATACAATTTTTTTACGTGTTACGTCTGAAGATATATGCCTCTAAGAAGCTTTGTTTATCTGCAAAACAGTGTCGATTAACTCAAAACAACAGTTTATCAAAATTGTTCATGAACAAGATTAAAAATAAAACCCCTTATTCTTATTCCAAACTGCGTAATATTAGCCTAAAATAATATTCATATATAAACATATTTTAAATTGATAATAATAATTCTTATAACAGCAAATAGTAATCGGTTTTACTCATAAGACTTAACTGGAGTGCAACACACATTTTGTTCACTCATTTCTCCCAATACCGAGGAGGGTAACATGTCTCAAAAAACCATTGGCGCAAGCCTGCGATCTCAAGGCATCAGTCGGCGTGGTTTTCTTAAATTCTGTGCGGCAACGGCATCTATGCTGGCACTGCCACCCGCGATGATTCCACAAATCGCCCAAGCCTTAGAAAATGCCAAACGTCAATCAGTAATTTGGCTGTCTTTTCAAGAATGTACGGGCTGTACCGAATCCTTAACCCGTTCCCACGCACCGACTTTAGAAAGTCTGATTTTTGATTTACTCTCCTTAGATTACCACCATACTTTACAAGCCGCGTCTGGCGATGCTGCCGAACATGCCCGCGAATTAGCCATGCAAGCTAATAAAGGTGAATATCTATTAATCGTCGATGGCTCAATCCCAACCGCGAATAAAGGCTATTCCACCATCGCAGGCATTAGCAACGTCGATATGTTCCACGAAGTCGCCAAAGATGCAAAAGCGATTATTGCCGTGGGTACATGTGCCGCATTCGGGGGCTTACCCAAAGCTGAACCCAATCCCACAGGCGCGGTTGCTGTACAAGATTTAATTACCGATAAACCTGTGATTAACGTCCCCGGTTGTCCGCCGATTCCAATGGTGATTACAGGCATTATCGCGCATTTCCTCACCTTTAATACCTTGCCAGAATTGGATTCGCTAAAACGCCCCATGTCTTTTTATGGACAAAATATCCATGACCGTTGTTACCGCCGACCCTTCTATGATCGTGGACAATTTGCTGAAACCTTTGACGATGAAGGCGCGAAAAAAGGCTGGTGTTTATATAAATTGGGCTGTAAAGGGCCTACCACTTATAACGCCTGTGCCACTGCAAAATGGAATGAAGGCGTGAGTTTTCCAATTGAAGCGGGTCATGGCTGTATTGGCTGTTCTGAGCCTGATTTTTGGGATGCGGGCAGTTTTTACAAAGCGGTTTCCGTCCCATTATCGGGTACAGCACAAGCGGCGGGTTATGCGTTGGCAGCTGGGGCGGCAATGGGTGTGGCTGCGGGCGCAATGAACATCGCAAAACGCAATAATGCTCGCAAAACCCATGAAACAGTGACTATTGAAGATTTAGAACGGGAGGACTCATGAACTACGCAGAATTTTTACTCTGGGTACGCGGCGACGCATTTCACTGGTCATTAGCGATTTTCATTTTCGGCGTGACTTTACGTTTATTAGAAATTATTTTACTAGGACGCAAAGCCAATTTAGCAGAAAAACGAGGCAGTGGCGTGGCTGGCGGTGTACGCACCATTTTCAGCCGTTTCGTGCCGAATCAAGCTGTTTTACCACGCGCTATCACAACCGTGGTGGCAGGCTATGTTTTCCATATCGGTTTATTTATCACCTTATTATTCTTCGCGCCCCACATTGTATTATTTGAAGCCGCCTTGGGTTTTAGCTGGTACTCATTACCTAATGCAATAATCGATTTCGCCACCATCATGGCAATTCTCGGCTTAATCGCATTGTTCATCAACCGTTTAACCAATCCTGTATTGCGCTTGTTAACAGGCTTTGGTGATTGGCTTGCATGGTTCGTCACCTTATTGCCTTTGGTCACGGGCTTCATGGCATTTCATCATTTAGTTGAACCCTATCCGTTGATGCTCGCCTTGCACATTTTAAGCGTTGAATTGCTATTAATCGTATTCCCATTCACCAAATTAATGCACACCTTCACCCTATTCCTCGCCCGTTATTACACTGGTGAAAATGCAGGTCATAGAGGAGTTGAGATATGAGCAGCGCGAGTTTTGAACGTGGCTATCACGCATTTCAAGAACAAATTGACAGCAGTGTGGCGGCATATTTCCAGAGTTGTGTTCGCTGTGGCATCTGTGCTGAAGCCTGTTTGTTTTACACCGAAACCGATGACCCAAAATACACCCCGATTTACAAATTAGAGCCGTTACGCAAAGTTTGGGAACAGGAATACACACTGTGGGGCTGGTTAAAATCCAGCTTAGGCATGAGCCGCAAATTGAATGACGATGATTTAAAACAATGGAAACATCTTATTTATGATAGCTGTACCTTGTGCGGTCGTTGTTCAATGGTGTGTCCTGTGGGCAATGATATTACGGGTATGATTCGCAAAGCCCGTGAAGGCATGGTCGCCGCAGGTCATTCACCAGAAGGTCAAATTGGTGCAGCAAAACGCGCGATTACCATTGGCAGTCCTATGGGTGTGAAATTGCCCGCCTTACAAGCCCAAGTCAAACACATTGAAAAAGACACAGGTTTAACCATTCCATTTGATGCAGAAGGCGTGGAATATATGGTGCTGTTATCTTCAATGGAAATCATGAATTTTCCCGAATATTTAGAAGCCATTGCCAAAATCATGAAGCAAGCAGGCAAATCATGGACGCTCAGCAGTAAAGCTTTTGAGGCAACAAATACGGGGATTCAAATGGGTTCAAGTGACATTGCGCGGGAATTGGTCAGCCGCGTGGTTAATGCAGCAGAATCGTTAAAAGTGAAAACCGTCATCAGTCCTGAATGTGGTCATGCTTATAGTGCGATTCGCTGGGAAGGGCCTAATCTAATGGGACGCGCGTTTGGCTTTAAAGTGAAACATATTATTGAAGTGTTGGACGAGTTACGTGCTGAAGGTTTATTGAAAACGGAAGGCTTTGAAGAACAACGTTTAACCTTCCATGATCCTTGTCAATTGGTACGGCGTGGCGGCGTGGTACAACAACCGCGTAATTTGATGAATATGATTAGCAATAATTTTACTGAAATGCCTGATGCTGGGATGATGAATTGGTGTTGTGGCGGCGGTGGTGGTCTCAGTGCAATTGAGGAAGCTGAAGAGTTACGCACTCAAGTCTTTAAACACAAAAAAAACCAACTTAAAGAAGCCAACGTGGATGCCTTGGTTACCGCTTGTGCAAACTGCCGTATTGTGATGGAAGAAGGTTTAGAAGCCTATGATATGGATATGCCAATTTTAGGATTGACTGAGTTGCTCGCTGAGCATTTAGTTGAGGAGGGTTAGTTTTTTAAGCTAAATCTTTGATAATTAAGTACTACTGAATAAAATTGTACACGTTGTGTAAAGGTAATGGCTAACTAGTTGACTTAACTAAAAATTATCCCTATAATTGTAACTAATAGAACTCGCCACGCCTCTCAACGATGCGCAACTGGCGAGCCTTTATTGTCTAATCCCATCTAAAATTATGCCCCTGCCCTTTTGTAAAATCCCTTCATCAACCCAAACACAATTATTACGCCTTGAGTCCAGAGGTTTAACTGTTCCCAGCTATAAACAAGCAAGTCATCAAATACAATCTATTGGCTATCATCGATTAAGAGGTTATGCACACTATTTCCTTAATGCTACAGATAAGCACTTCTCTTGTGGTGTGACAATTGATGATATATTTGCTTGTTATTTCTTTGACAGCCAACTACGCAGTTTGTTAATGCAAAGTATAGAAATGATTGAAATTGCTGTCAGGAGTTGTTTAGCGAATCAGCTTGCTGAAAAATATAATGATGCTCATTGGTTTTTAAATCCAACATTGTTTCAGAATAGGGAACATTTCACTGAATTAACCAAAAAAATTGAAAATGATGTTAATAGAAAGCGTGAGACTCATGTAGATATAAAACATTATTACTCAAAATACTCAACACCTTATTTACCCCCTATCTGGGTTTCAATTGAAACCATTTCATTTGGAACATTATCAAAGTTATTTACAAATTTAAAAACAGCAGATAAAAGAGAAATAACGGCATTATTTTCACTCCCAAAACCGATTGTGATGGAATCAAGTTTATATGCCTTAGTACATATTCGTAATATGTGTGCTCATCACGTTCGTATTTGGAATACTAACTTACCAATTTCGCCACAAATTCCTAACTACATAAAAAAGCAACTGAAAGGTTATGATTTTAATAATAGGAAAGTTTTTAAAAATCTACTTATTATATCCCATTACCTCAATATTATTGCGCCTGAATTTAACCTACAGCAAAAGCTACACTCTCTAATTGAAGCTTATCCTCAAGTACCTTTAGATGCAATTGGTATTGTTGATGACAGCAATTTAACTGTGTTAAGCAATATAGCAAAATGAAATTTACCTACATTGATTTGAGAGTAGTTAGTTGAGGATGATTAGTTTTATAAAACGCGTTGGTGTTCAATATGCTGGTGCGTTATTTAAGCAATTTAATATTAGCTTTCATTTAAAATGCCCTGCTCCATATCTTCTAGCGTTTTAGTTTCTCCTGTGTAGCTAATGCAGCCAAAAATATCATCAAGGTTATCAAGCTGTTCTGTTTTTGGAACGATAAATACTTTGACTGTTTGCCCTTCCCAGCTTTGCAAATTATTTGGAATTAATAAATTGCCATTACTGATTATGGTTTCAAATTCAATTGCTTCTTGCATCATTTTCTCCTTGAGAATACTTAATATAAAGCATAGTAGCATATTGATATTTTGTGAGAAAATTTATAAATGCCTTTATGATACAGATATACCGACTTTAGGCTTGACCGAGTTATTAGCTGAGTATTTGGTTGAGAGGGATTGATTTATCTAGCATAAACCTCTTTTATTCTATCGACTTAGAATTTTTCATGTAAGCTAACGATCTTGCTGTTTGCCAATCAAGTAACCCACCATCTGAACTAAGATATGTTTTTAAATTTTAATAGTTCACATATTGTAAACTCAAAGAAGCAATGCTATAGTTCACAATATGTAAACAAAGGAAATTGTCGTGCATGTTATTACAAAAAAGACGTTTGCAGAAGCTACGAATAAATATCCGAATGATAAAGAAAAAATAATGGATGTATATAATGTGCTACGAAAAGGAGAATTTGATACACCAGATAAAATGAAGGCTGTATTTGCTTCGTTAGATAATTTTAAATATAAGGGCAAATGGTGGATTATTGATATAGGTGGAAATAATTTAAGGTTAATTGTTGCAATTTTGTTTTCATCTCAAAAAATATATGTAAAGCATATTGTTACTCATGCCGAATACGATAAGCTTTGTGTCAAATATAGAAAAGGAAAATTATAATGTTAGCCAAAAAAGCTTTAACCAGTTCATTTTTAGGATTTGCGTCACAGGCATATCACATTTTACATATTCAATCAGAACAAGATTACGAAGAAGCTTTAGAAATTATTGAATATTTGTTTGAACAAGCTGAGGATAAACCAGATGAACCGCTAAATGATTTGATTGATATTGTATCCAAAGCCATAGAACAATATGAATCAAAACAAGATGATATTATTTTGTTCGATAAAGAAGCAAAAGATATTAATCAAGGTATATCAGCTATTCGAGTTTTAATGGAGCAACACAATTTAACTGCTACTGATCTGCAAGATGAAATAGGCTCAAAGTCTCTTGTTTCTATGATATTAAATGGAAAAAGAAACTTAACAAGAGAGCATATCACCAAGCTTTCTCAACGATTTAATATAAGCCCTGCTATTTTCTTTGATTTGAGGGTGGTTAGCTGAGAAGGGTTACTCTAACAGTTAATGTTTGCTGTGGGCTATCATTGACCAGTGTTCTAAGTAAAATCCATTTTTAATCTAAATTTACTAAAAACTTCTGGTGAACAAGAATTATTATGGGAACTGTATGACGGAATTGTTACCAATGGAGCAAAGATCGACCCTACAGGCTTAAGCGATTTAAAGATTAGGTAGTCCTGCACAAAATAGTGTTTAATTTAATTAATTATTTATTATTGAATAGTGGATAAAGAAGGTTTTTGAATATTTTGATTGTAATGGTGAATAAAGTTCCAAGTAGCCCCAATATGATTTTCAAGAGATTTA
>JADGDW010000073.1:0-1447 GCA_016744725.1 Candidatus Albibeggiatoa sp. nov. BB20
AGACAGAATTCTATGTTTATTATATATAATAGCTTCCAAAATATTGATAAGAGGTTTGTCCAAGATATAATTCAAATAAAGCAAAACTGAAAGGAAGTATTAAAGGTAAGAAAAAAGCTTTGTGTAAAGAGCGTGGGTATCATTTTATATTGGAAAAATCAGATTATTTTGTAGAATAAAGGCAGTTAAGTGTGCTGGAAATGATAGATGCACTGCTGTTAGAAAGAATGAGTTTAACCGCGATAGCAAGAGTGGTAAAGGTTAGTGAAAGGTGGTTACAGGGCAATTGCATTAAAATTTAATTCCTTTAAAATCAATCAAATAAAAAGTAGAAAGGGTGTTTTTTCACAAGATATAAAACACCATATTTTAATGCGATTGCCCTGATCTAATAAGTAATTTATGGGAAATTTCTACTTTTATTGATCTATACTTTTGCATTGTATAAAAGCTGCTCAATTTTATTCGTTATTTCAAAGATCGCATTGTTTCTAAATCGAGTGACACTGGCTTTAAAGCGATCATGCTCTGAATTGAGTCGCTGGATTTGTTGATTGAGCTGTGCAGCTGTATTAAATTGCAAGCCATAACCTTGTTGTTCTAACCAAGGTGCATTTTCAGCTTCATGCAAAATAACCCGACTCACATCTAACAAGAGTGGCAAATTAAGGGCAAGCCCCTCCATAATAACGCCCGGTCCTGGCTTTCCAACCAAAAAATCAGCAAGCTGCATATAATAAGGAATTTCGGTACTGTAGCCGATAACCACTTTTTTATAGTTTGTTTTAAGATGAGAGAGCCGATTTTTTAATTCTTCATTTCGGCCACAAATAAATATAAATTGAGCTTCAACATTCAAACGATCAAGCTGTTGTGCCAGTTTAAAAATACGATTAGGCGCACAGCCACCATATAAAAACAATCCAGTGGGTCGATCTTTTTTCAAACCTAACTTTTTATATTCTGATTGAATATCAATTGCTTGTGGTTTTAAAAAACGAGGGTCGATCACATTTCCAGATAATTGCATCAACTTATCTTTATCTAAATTGTAATGCAAAGCTTGCTGATAACCTTTTTTTGTACCTGATGCCATCAGTGTATTTTTATCTTTAACAAACCAAGTTGCTGGCACGAACCATTTCCAAAACCAAGATTTTTCCTCATATTGAAATAAATCAGTCTGAATAATTAAAAATGGATAGGATTGATTCATTGTATTGACCGCAGCGATGATGGCATTATTTAATAGTGGGATCACTGAAATGACTAAATCAGGTTGTTCCTTTTCAAATAAGTCTGTTAAACGTTTAACAAAGGTTTTTTTATTAGGAATGAGAAAGGTGAAATAAACAGAGATAAAAAAAAATCGATAGAATAGATGTGAGGCTTCGTTTTGCAGGATATATTTATTTTCTTCATCCTGAAACAGAAGAGAAGATTTTAG
>JADGDW010000073.1:1457-21187 GCA_016744725.1 Candidatus Albibeggiatoa sp. nov. BB20
ATCCATATCAAAAAACAGTTCTTGAAATATACTAATTGTTTTAACATCGATACCATTTTGACAAAGTGTTTGTGCAAGTACCCGTGCTGTTTGCTTATGACCACCACCTGATTCATTGTGAATAACAAGAATTTTTTTCATAAAGATACACTTATCAGTTCAGTCTTAGCTATTATTAAGGCCATGGTATCATAGCCATAGTTTAATACGTTTTTTTATACTATTTAATTTTAGAACCTAAATGCCACGTCCAACAAAAGTTAAAGAGTATTGAGAAAAAGTTTTAAATTATGATGCTCAGTACAAGACACAAATTAAGTTTCTAATTCTGAAAAGGGTGTCATTTTCTAGTAAAAATATTATCCACTCTGACTATATAATCATTGCGATGGAATTATTATCTAATAAATCTAACGAACTGGCAGCCCTTAATAATCAATTACTTAATTTTCATAAAAATGTTATAAAATATCTAATCATTTGATTTGTAAATATATATTATCAAGCCCTGTCAAAGTTTTCTCATTTATTGCTACCATAAAAATCTAGCTTATAAATATGGTGTGATGCCTTGTTCATTGACCAAATAGTCAGTAATTACCCATAAAATTGTGAGTGACATTTAAAATCGACTCAATTTAAGCTGGCAATTCTGTGAGTTAGCATTAACAGTCTTGCGTTTTATTTTCCTTTCTCAATATTTCTCTATTTAGCATTTAGTTTCTTCTATTTCTCTCGATTATGGCGATAAATGTGCCATTTTGATGCGTTATGATGGGAAAACGAGCAATGATAATAGGTTTCAAGGATACGATTTATAATTAGAAATTACATGAAATTCCCCTAGCTTGACTTGATTAGCCTGATTAAAACGAATAAAAAAAATTTGTGTTTAAGAACTGAAATCAGAACAAAATCTTAGCTACTTTTGTTTATATGATATTGTTGAAATTCATAAAAAACCCTTAGTTTTCAGTTATTAACTATGATAAAATATACTCCAATGTAGTATTCCATTCTCCATTACACTGCAATTGTCCTATCCACTGCAGCATGGGAAAAACCATATTTCTAAGACGACATTGCGGTTATAGCAGTGTCGTTTTTTCAATTTAAACCAAAGTCATATTGCGGAGTAGACTTTATGCTAGATTTTGATGACACGGATGCGAGTTTAGACAGTGATGACATTGCTATGGCCACAAAAAAGCCAGTAACAAAAAAAATATTTCCAGTGTCTTCATCGTTAGACCCTATTTCTATCGGTAACAAACGCCCTGATGCGAATGATGTAAAAGTGGTTGGTGGACGTGGTTATGATTTACGCCAACCGATTCCAATCAAATATGGTTCAGTACGCCAACGGTTCTTGGATGCCCGACAAAATTTCTGGGTACCTAATGATATTCCAATGGGAGAAGATAAAGCACAATGGTTAACAGGCAAATTAACTGAGGCGGAAATGTGGCTATTTAAAACCAATATTTCTTACTTAACAGCCAGTGACAACCTCGTACCTGATAATTTAGACAATGCTATTATGAGCCATATTACAGCCAATGAGATGCGCCAATACTTACGCTGGCAGATTGCAGAAGAGGCAAATCACTTAGAAAGTTACTTGTTTGTTTTAGAATCATTTGGCTTAGATGAAAAAGGCCAAGGTCAAATTTTCAGCCTATATCAAGAAGTACCTGAATTAACAGCAAAACTAAACTGGAACTTACAATTTACCAATAATGTCGTGAATTGCGAAGCACCACGCGGCTCAGTTGAAGCCAATCATGCTTTGTTAGAAGATTTAATCAGCTATTATATCTTTGAATTCTTATTCTTCCCGCTGGGTTTTTCACAAATTTTTGCTTTAGCCCGTCAAGGTAAATTAAAAAATACTGCCGAACAATATGCGTATATTTGGCGTGATGAAAACTTACACGCTCAAAATGCATTATGGCTTATTCGCCAAGTCATTCATGAAAATACAGGCTTATGGAATAGCAAAATGCAAGAACGCAGTCGCGCCATGATTAATGAAGCGGTACAGCTAGAATCAAGCTATGCCAAAGTGGCGATGCCTGATGGTGGTGTATTAGGGATGTCGGTACCAACTTACATTGAATACGCGCAATTTATGGCAGATAAAATTTGCTACGATTTAGGTTTAGAACCATTATTTAATATCAAATCACACCCAATGCCTTGGATTAGTGAATTTGAATTGAATGCTGAGAAAAATTTCTTCGAGTCTCGAGTGCAAGAATACCGTACTGGTAGCGCGTTAAGCTGGGACTAATTTCACTAGTAATGCTTCATAATACACCGTAAATAAACGGTTCAAGCTGTCAACATTGAGTCATTGAGTATATTGTTTGGTTAATTTAGAACCAAAAGTAACACACAAGGTTGGCAGTTTGATATTATTAGCGAAGGATTTTAACCAGCGTATACCACAAACCCCTCATGAAATTTTTATTGTTTACTCTTCTTTTCTTCAGTACCCATAGTTATGCTGAAACACTCTATTATCCAAATAATGAGCAAAAAGATAGCTTATATAGTCTCACTAAAACCTTTCGCCAAACTGAGCGTGGTATTGAGCTTATTTTGATGCTCAAAAATACTACGGATGAAATTAATGGCAATGGATTAGAACAAATCATTGAGGGCATCGAAATACAATACCCCTTACCGCCTGATGAATGGTTTGTACTGTCTGACAGCAATGTTTCACGGGGGCATGTTGAAATAAGAGACCAAGAATTAGCCATGTGTCAACCTACAATGCTGGGGCGTTTAAAAGGGTTTGAGAAAAATAATGAGTCGTTACATGATGAGTTGGCTTTACGTTTTGAAGCTGCCATTTTGCCACGTATGAGACCCACTTTGTCATACTGGCTTGTAGGACATTCAGACACCAAAGGTCGGGCTAGTTATAATAAAAAATTATCCTTAAGCCGTGCCGAAGCGGTTAAACAAGCTTTAGCTAATGCAGGTTTTGAGACTGGGCATATTACAGCCTTTGGAGAAGGCGAGGCATCCCCTCTGACTTTAGAACAGGATGATGCTAGTCATGAATTAAATCGCCGAGTTGAAATTTATCCTAAACAACATGCTTGGATATATTGGCAATTATCTCAATTTAAACCTGATGAAGAGGCAGAGTTGGTCTTAGTTCTTGAACCAAATAATTGGGCAAAGTTTGAAGAATTAGAAGCGGTATTGCTTGAAGAAAATTGCTACAAACTTAGCATGTTACATCAATATGCTATTCCTACTTATGCAAAACTACAATTACATAGCCATATCAAGCCAGCAGGAAAAGAGTGGACTCAAACAGCAGATGTGTCTTCTTGTGATGGGGTAACAGTAGAATTGGCCGTGGATAATAATGGCGCACGCTCTGCAAAAAATATGAAATTAGTTAATAAATTACCTTCAGAATGGCAGCTCGATCAAATTCAGGATTTTGAGCAACGTAAAACTAAAAACGCCTTATCTTTGAATTGGAAGCAAAAACGTTTATACCCAAATAAATCAATTAAGTTGCAATATCAAATTATTCCACCTTTTTTAACGATGCACCCCGAAAATTTAGAATCAGATAACCAACTTTGTTCACAAGAAAAATATGATAACCCGTTTTTTAGTGTAGGTTGTTTAGTCGCAAAGCAATTACAAGAGAATATAAAACCTGAAATGGTGACCCAACAGCATCAAGCAACATTGACTGCTCATGGTTATCCTTCGGTGCAAGCTCAAAATACAATACGTTGGCATACGCCTAGTTTGACGCTACAAACCATCAGCCCCCAAATTCAATATTCTGGTGAAAAAATTGAGCAAACTTTAATTATTACGAATAATGGCAATGTGCCGATCAAGCAACTCAAAGTAATGGTTCAATTACCCAAAAATATTCACAGTTTGGTCGCTCTACATGCACGCCAAAAGACAGATGAGCAAATTATTTGGGTGTTAGGGAAACTGCCACCTCAAGCCCAACAACAAGTGAAATTAAGCTTTATTCCCAATGGCAATCAATCTGATTTGGTCATGACCCAGTTTTCAGTTTATGACGAAGTGTATGGAGCAAAGCAATGTGTACGAGTCGATACCCAAATTCAAACTCTGATTAAGCCATTAATATCACCCTCACTGACTGTGCAAGCCGAACATGAAACCATTGCAGTTGGAAAAAAAATGTTTTATCAAATTCAACTTAAGAACCCAAATCCAATCGATTTAGCCTATAACATTACAGGTACAATTGATCCGCGCGTATGGTATCAAACACGTCAAACTGTAGTGGGTATTTTGCATGGAGCACAAGTGCAAACAACGGTTCCATTACAAGTGAATATTTTGCCATCAGGTGAGATTATTGTAATGCACAGTGGGCGCAAAGTAGTGACCGTACCCGCACAAGGTCGTCTATTATTTAATTTTTCATTGCAATCTAAAGCAATATCTGAGCATGTTTTGCAGGTCATTGCTGCCAATTTAGCCAGTCAATTTTCTGTCGCGCAGATTCAAATGAAAACGATGTCGCATCATGAATTAACCGAAGCCGAACAGCAAATAAAAACCGTTGTTTATCAGTAGGAAAAAATATGACTCAAGCTGAATCTCATTTATTTACAATTGAAACGGCTGAAGCGATGGAATTATTTGGGCAGGCTTTAGCGAAATCTATTCCTATTCAAGGTATTATTTATTTGCATGGTGATTTGGGTGCGGGCAAAACAACTTTGGTGCGTGGTTTTTTGCATGGTTTAGGCCATCAAGGCAAAGTAAAAAGTCCTACTTATACTTTGGTAGAACCTTATACATTGAGCAAAAAAATGGTGTATCATTTTGATTTATACCGCTTGGCAGACCCTGAAGAACTGGAATATGTGGGCATTAGAGACTATCTTGCACAAACCGCAATTTGTCTTGTTGAATGGCCAGATAAAGGACAAGGTGTACTCCCTCCCGCAGATGTACAGATTAATATTACTATTGATGGATACATGCGACAGGTGAGTCTACAAACGGCTGATTTAGATGATGCCAACAAAGTAGATTATCAACTGTTGTATAAGCTTTTAAATGGCTGAGAGCAAGGCATAGCCTGCAATTGGTACTATAAATGCTTATTCGCTTTATGGTTTAATTTTTACGAGGACAGCATAATGGCGTTGATGGAATGGACTGAGGCATTGCAATTAGGATTAGCTGATATTGATACTCAACACAAGAAGTTGGTTGATATTATTAATCAGTTAGATGATGCAATCAATGCTGGACAAGATTCACAAATACTGGGTGAGATTTTAGGAAGTTTACTAGATAGTGCTAAAGCTCATTTTAATTATGAGGAAGGTATGCTGAAAGGCAAAGGCTATAAAGCGTATCCTGCTCACAAGGCGGAACATGATGCATTAACCGAAAAATTAGGATTTATGCACCAAGCTTTTGTAGCGAACCAAGCTCCAGACAGTCAGCAAGTATTAATGTTTTTAAAGATTTGGTTAGAAGAACACATTATGGAAACTGACAAAGCTTATGTGGCCTCTGTTTCTTAATTTGGCTTTTGGTGGCTATGCATTTGTATAGCACCAATCTAAAGCTGCTTTTCAACACCCAAACTCACTCGATAAACCCCATAGATGTACTTTTTAAATTAATATTTTGCAATATTTGCAGTTTCAATCTGGTTAGTAGATCACATATAACATTGAGTCAATATCTCCAGCCAAATACAAATCTCAACAGTATAAAAATCACTTTTACCTTATTTATTCTTTAACACAACACAAAGAATATTTGCTTAAAGATTTAGTTCACCTTGCCTCATAATCTGCAAGCTCTTCATTTTTTATCCCCATTCTTCAAAAAAAAACATTTATAAATTGTGTTTTGTTTAATTATTTCATATAATTTAGAGTTTTCGTTGGTGTCAGCATAGGTACTTAAATCTAATGGTTACAATCCGTTTGTCTCGCGGTGGTTCTAAAAAGCGTCCTTTTTATCATTTTGTTGTGACTGATTCGCGCAGTCGTCGTGATGGCCGTTATATTGAACGCTTAGGCTTCTTCAATCCATTAGCCTCAGGCCAAGAAGAAACCTTGCGTATTAACCTAGAGCGTTTAGAGCACTGGTTAGGTCATGGCGCGCAAGCTTCTGAGCGTGTTAAAAAATTAGTCAAAGATTACCGTAAAACAGCTTCTACAGTTGTTGCTACAGCTGAAGTCTTAGCAGAAGCAGCATAATTAATGTCTGATCAGTCACGGCAAGTTATTGTTGGGTGTATTAATGGCATCTATGGGGTACGAGGTTGGGTAAAAGTTTATTCTTATACTCGTCCCATTGAAAATATATTGGCCTATTCGCCTTGGCAATTATGTCAACATCGGCAATGGCAAACCGTCAATATCAGCGAAGGTAAACCGCATGGTAAAGGTATTATTGTGCGCTTAGATGCTTGCCACACAAGAGAGCAAGCTGCCTTGTTATTGGGTAGTGAAATTGCTATTTCGCATGAGCAATTACCACCTACTGAGGATGATGAGTATTACTGGTCAGATTTAGTTGGTTTAAAGGTTATTAATCAAGATGGGGTTCTGTTTGGCACTGTTGATTACTTGATTGAAACTGGGTCAAATGATGTGTTGGTGGTAAAAGGTGAGCGAGAACGCCTCATTCCTTTTGTCATCCCACAGTTTATTACGCAAATTGACCTACAACAGCAACAGATTTTAGTTGACTGGGATCCAGAATTTTAAAATATCCACCAGATGGGCATGTATCACTTAATTTTTGATAACTGTTCATTGAATTATTTATTGACAGTATCATGCACATTGGCGTTATTACTCTGTTTCCAGAGATGTTTGCTGCACTACGTTGCGGCGGCATTGTTGCACGCGCCTTGGAACGTGAACTTTTAGAACTGAGTTTGTGGAACGTGCGTGATTATAGCCAAGATAAACATCGCAGAGTAGATGATAGGCCTTATGGTGGTGGCGCAGGTATGGTGATGCAAGTACAGCCTGTACGCGATTGCATTCAAGCAGCCCAAAGCCAATTTCAATCTAAGCCGAAAGTGATTTATTTATCACCGCAAGGACGTTGCTTAAACCAATCTGGCATCACTGAACTTTCCCAACATAAAAACCTCCTTTTAATATCAGGGCGTTATGAAGGGATTGATGAACGTATTGTTGAGCACGACATTGATGAAGAATGGTCGATTGGTGATTATGTATTAAGCGGTGGTGAATTAGCGGCGATGGTGATGATTGACGCACTGACGCGACATATTCCCGGTGCACTAGGACACAAAAATTCTGCTATAGAAGACTCGTTCTATCAGGGTTTATTAGATTATCCACATTATACTCGTCCTGAAGTAATTGATAATCAAGCTGTTCCAGCGGTGTTACTAGAAGGTCATCACCAAGCAATTGAACGCTGGCGACATAAGCAAGCATTGGGTCGCACTTGGCAAAAACGTCCTGACTTATTAGAAAAGCTTGAATTGACAGCAAATCAACAAGCTTTACTGGACGAATTTATTAACGAATTAAAGGGAGTATAAATATGAACATGAATATTATTCAGCAAATAGAATCAGAACAAATGGGAAAAGAAATCCCAGATTTTAACCCCGGCGACACAGTTGTGGTTCAAATTAAAGTAAAAGAAGGCACTCGTGAGCGTTTACAAGCGTTTGAAGGCTTAGTTATCGCTAAACGTAACCGTGGTTTACACTCAGCATTTACTGTGCGTAAAATTTCTCACGGTGAAGGTGTGGAACGGGTTTTTCAAACTTATAGCTCTCTTATTCAAGAAGTTAAAATTAAACGTCGTGGTGATGTACGTCGTGCTAAATTGTACTACATGCGCAACTTACGCGGTAAAGCAGCTCGTATTAAAGAAAAAATTCCTAACAAAAAAATAACTCAACAAGCCGCTGCACAGTAACTTGACCTGCTTTTTGTATCCTTTCAGGTTATGTTTAATTTGAAAGGATCATCTATTTTCTATAGTTAAACTGAAAACCTTTCGCCTTTTAGGCCAGTAGATTTATCTCCCAAAATGCAACCATGTAAGATATGGAATAAAAATATAGCGGCTGTGTCGCATATTAAAAAGATATTGTTTGGAGTAATAAGCATGATATAGCTTATGATGGCGAGAATATCCAGAACAGTAACTCACAGAATAAAACATTTCTCTATATTTAAACAGTTACAGGCTTAATTATTGGGCAAATCAATCGATTTATAGTGACGAATGATTCTAAAACCAATCTTGTCTTTTTGAGATAAACTAAGCGTGTTAAAATTACCTATCTTATTATAAAAATTATAACAAAACTTATGCAGGGTAATGATTTGGTGTCGACTTACCAACACGCGCAATATCCAACGTATTCTTTAACCACAGCAGGCGTAGGGAGTTACTCAGGCCAAGTTGACATAATTGTCTGTGTTCATAACGCATTAGCAGATGTACAACGTTGTTTGGCTTCTATACTCGAATATGTTTCTGGTGCATACCAACTTATACTTATAGATGATGGCAGCCAATCAGAAACCGAAGGTTTTTTACAAGACTTTGCTAATCAGCATTCTTGTCAATTGATTCGTAATGAACAGGCACGAGGCTATACTTTTGCAGCTAACCAAGGCTTGCGAGCGTCTAGCAATGAATACGTTATTCTTTTAAATAGCGATACCATTGTGACACCATATTGGTTAGAACGCTTAGTCGCTTGTGCTCATTCCGATGAAAAAATTGGTATGGTTGGACCTTTGAGCAATACAGCTTCTTGGCAATCAGTCCCTTATATTGAATGTAATGGCGATTGGGCAACAAATCCATTGCCTGTTGATATGACTCCAGCACAATTTGCTAATCGAATTGCGGCTTTTTCAACTCGAATTTATCCACGTCTATCTTTTCTAAATGGCTTTTGTTTATTTATTAAACGTCAGCTTATTCAGCAAATTGGCTATTTTGATGAAGAGTCATTTGGTGCTGGCTATGGAGAAGAAAATGATTATTGTATCAGAGCGAGACAAGCTGGCTGGCAGTTAGCGGTTGCTGATGATACCTATATTTATCATGCACAATCTAAAAGCTATTCTCATGAAAGACGACACCAATTAGCCGAACGAGCAGGGCAAATTTTAGCAGAAAAACATGGACAGCAAGCCATTGATGAAGGTGTGGGTATTTGTCGTTTTAGTCCTGCATTACAAGGTATTCGATTACGGATTCAACATTTAATTGAACGTTGGAATATTATTACTCAAGCCCAATATCAATGGCAAAGTAAGAGGATTATATTTGTATTACCTCTCATGGAAGTGGGAGGTGGTGGCAATGTGGTATTGTTTGAAGCAAGCGCTTTAAAACGTATGGGTATTGATGTTCATATTTTAAATTTCCAGCATCATAAAGAAGGTTTTGAAGCCGCTTATCCATATTTGGACATCCCTGTCATTTATTCGCCAACTGATTTTGATATTCCACATATTTGTAAAGATTTTGATGTAGTGATTGCAACTGCTAATGATTCTGTGGAATGGATTGCACCATTGGCTGACTTTCCAAATCCACCTAAGTTAGCTTATTACATCCAAGACTTTGAGCCCTATTTTCATATTGAACGACCTACTTGTAAACCTTGGTTCTGGAAGTCAGCATGGATACGTCGTCGTTTTGCTTCTTATTATTTTCGAAAACGTGAAGGCTTTCGGCGGGCTTGGTTATCTTATTTACGCGTGCCAAATATGTTGCGCTTTACCAAAACCGAGTGGAATAAGCATGAAATTGAACGTCAAGTACAACAACCTTGCACCGTCATAGGAGCAAGCTGTGATGTTGATTTATTTGCCCCACGTTTGGTGCGTATCTCAGCAGATGAACCGATAAAGATTACGGCAATGATTCGGCCTTCTAGTACCCGTCGTGGTGCAGTACGTACGATGCAAATTTTAAGACAAGCCGCTCATGAATATAAGGATAAGGTGAAAATTTATCTATTTGGTGTCAGGGCAGATGATCCTGGTTTTTTTGCATTACCTCATGACTTTGAGTATCAACATTTACAAGTTCTTATGTCAGAACAAGTTGCAGATTTATTAAGTACATCAGATATTTTTGTTGATTTTTCCCATTTTCAGGCAATGGGTTTAACCGCAATGGAAGCGATGGCCAGTCAAACAGCGGTCATTGTGCCTCAAACTGGAGGTACGAGCAGCTTTGCAAGACATCAACATAATGCACTTATTATCGATACTTTTTCGCCACAAGCATGTTATGGCAGTTTAAAGACGTTGATTGATGATACAGAGCTACGTCAAAGCCTAGCACAGCAAGCTCAAATAGATATGTTGCAACTCTATCCAGAACGTGCTGCGTATCGATTGCTTGAAGCATTATTTAATTGTTAATAAAATGCTTATTTAGCATCAAAATGTCTTTAAAATTAGATGGTACACTCATTGCAACGGGTATAAAAATAAATGAACTGTTGCTTATATACAACTGTTGTATTAATGTGTGGTTTTTTTATAAAAAAGTGTTGCATTTATATACAAGGCTTTGTATAGTTGTGTGTGAGGACAGAATACAAATTGACAGATGGAATACAACAGTTTTGAGTTCTTAAGCCTTGTATCTGAATTTCAAATTCTGTATTCTATGTGCAATATTTAAGTATTCCATTTGTTGGATTTTAACAACGCGATTTTTAGAGGAGTGTAAACGCAATGTTGAATATTAAGAAGAAGCTATTACCATCGGTGATGGCGGCTGCTTTAGCAACGGGTGTTGCCTTCAGTGGCAGTGCAAGTGCTATCCACTTAGCTGAAGATGGTCTTGGGCAAAGTTTATTAGGCCCTATCTATTTAGCCAATGGTGTTTACAGCACTAAAGTTGCAGTCGTAAATACACGTAATGATGTTGCTGTTAAAGCAAAAATAGTTTTACGTTCTTCTGTAAACTCTGATGAATTATTAGATTTTATTTGTTACATGACACCAAGTGACGTGTGCCGCTTTGAAATTAAACAAGAAGGCGATAAAGTTTACTTAACTTCTGATGATGACTCTGTTTTAAGCCCAGCTGAACAAGGTGATAGCAGCGTAACTACAGTTAACTCGCTAGCAAAAGCAAGTGCAACTTTCGCATCAATTAATACATTAAGCCAAGAGTTATATGATTGGCGTTTAACAGGTACAAACGACACAACTACAATGGGTCACATTGAAGTATTTGGCGTTTATGGTGTTAAAGGTAATGTTGTAGGTTATGATTCTGTAGGCACAGAGACAAATATTCTCATTAAAGAAGGCATGAGTAAATTTGATCTTGCAAAAATCTTTGATACGCCACGTTATTCTTATCACTACGATTCATTATTCCATCGTCAAATTGCTAGCTCTAACAGCTTAGCTCTTTCAAATGTTGCAGTACATGCTCCAACTGAAAAAACTGAAAGAAATAGCGGTGTAGACGCACCTTGGGGTACTTTAGCAAGCAGCAAAATCCGTTCAACTGACTCAGCATGGGTTGCTTTAACTGGTAGCGTTTCTATTGAGAACAATGTTGACCGTATTGGTTACCGTATTCCTGCTTTAGCTGGCTCAGTTGGTGATGAAGTTGACGCACCTTATGTAGTGCCAACTAGCTTATCTGATGTTTCCAGCACTGCTGTATGGGATGGTTTAGTTATAGCTAACCCTGAGTTTGATGTTACTATTGGTAAAGAAACATTAATTGGTAACCAATTTGGTATTAGTTCAACTAGTGTTGTTAACTTAAGCAAAGTTGTTGAAATTGAAACTGCATTAGCAGCGTCTAACTTAGAAGCAACTTATGAAGATGATGGTAGCAGCACACCAGCAGGTTCTAACAGAACTCAGTTAATCGTAACATTCCCAACTCGTTATTTACATGACGATGATTACGATCCTAACAAAACTGTGTTCCCTAAAGACCCTTGTGGTACTCCAGGTTTATTAGCAGCTGATACTCATTCTGCACCTTTCCAAGCAGATGGTTTAGCACTTTATTCTATGATTGCTTATGATAACCAAGAGCACTACACTGAAACTGTAGATGGCCTTATCTTCTCTGGTATCCAATTATGCCCAGATGGTAGCGTGCCTAAATCACAAACTGATACAACTGTACGTAGAATTATTCGTGCGGATCAAGATTGTGATACAAGAGGCGGTTTAGTTGAAGTGAACTACTTCTTCCCAGGATGGCCTGCATCTACTGATAACTACAATTTTGAGTCAGGTTGGTTCAACTTAGCATTAGAAGCACGCAATGGTTGCCCTTATGCAGGTATGCCAGCTATCAGCTACACTCATAAATATGTTATTGGTGACAGTAGCCCAATTAAATCTTGGTTAACTCCTGTTGGCCATAAGTAAGAAGCGCATTAAGTAGTAATACCTAGCGTTTTAAAATCTAAAAACACACTTCAATATCTGTTGGAGTGTGTTTTTTTATGCCTGCTTATTTTTAAGTCCTATTCCTAAAGCTGAAAATAGACAAACTCTAAACTTCAGTATAGTATTAAACTAATTTCCAAAGGTAGTACTTAAAAATCGTTTTGTGCATGACTGTACCCACTCAGTGTGATTTGCAGAGTTAACCCCTTGATTTACCCAATCCAAAGGTTTTACATCTAAAAATAAAACTGTCAAAAAGCGCAGATTGGCACAACTTTTTGCAGCACTATCTATTGATTTGATACCACATTAAGGTTTTAATTTATGAGAAGACTCATGGCACGTAATCGCTTTGCTATTTTTATTTGTTTCATACTTAACTTATTTCTTATTAATCAAGCTAACGCTGTTCCTTGGGATTTTGAAGAATCTGTTCCAATTTTAGCCAAGAACTATCCTCAAATGCCTGAAGGTGTTAGTATTTTTTCATTTACTGTCAGTTTTGATCCATCTGCGGGGGTGAGAAGAGATTTTAGTGGTGGTGAAAGTTACTTGGTTCACATTCCACTTCCTCCGGGTGTCAATGGAGTTCAAGCTGCTTTCCAGTCTAACTTTGCTGACCCATTATCAGGTATAGGATTTTATGGTGATACCAAACCTGATTTATGCCCTGCCAATGTAACCAATGGTTCAACACCTTGTGGCAGTGGTAACTATGTTTATTTTGATGATGGTGAAGGTAATCGTTTTGAGCCAGTAAAAGGTCAAGCCAGTATTGGTATTTATGATTTGCGTTTTGAATCAGGCTCTATTCAAACTGCAACTACAGGTTATTTAGGCTTATATTTGCAACCGGGTTCTACCAGCCGTTATGACTCCTCTGCAATTGGTTTTTCTATCTCAATTGGTGATAGAGACCTTTATGAGCAATGGTGGTGTGAAAATATCAGCCGTCAATGTACAACAACTCCAGAAACACCTAACAATTTAACCTTAAGTTTAGCTGCAGTGGGTAATGGTGCTATTTCAGTGCGTAATGGCTCAACAGAACTTGGGCAATGCTCTCAAAATTCTGGAACATGTATTTATACACAAGCTCAAGGTACAACGTTAGGCTTAGTTGCACTACCTACAAATAGTGGCACAACAGTGGCTTGGAGTGGTAATAGTGGCCAATGCAATGCTAATAATGGCACGGTACAAAGTGTTTCTTTAAGTAGTAATGTCAGTTGTAATGTGCAATTTACGGAACAAACGGTTGTTGAGGAAAAATTTAACCTGAATATTATCCCATCCAGTGGTGGGACTGTGACTTCTACTGATGGCTTAATTCAGTGTGGTAGTGATACGGGTCGTCTATGTTTAGCTTCTTATGTAACAGGGCAACAAGTTGTGTTACAAGCCAATGCAAATACGGGTTTTCGTTTTACAGGTTGGACAGGAAATTGTTCAGGCACTAGCTCGACATTTAGTTTAACCATGAATCAAGTAGCCAGTTGTGAAGCTAATTTTGCAACCCAAACAACTCAAAATACGGCTCCTGTAGCACAATTTGCACATTGGTTTGATTCTGAAACTTCTACGGTCTATTTAGATGCTAGTGCTTCGTATGATGATGACAATGATAATTTAATATATCAATGGCATAGCAGTAATAAACAAACTGATTTTGTGAATACCACGCAAAAAACCGAAATCGAATTTTCAAATAACACCAGCACAACCCAAACCATTACTTTAATTGTTACTGATGGTCAAGGTGGATTTGATAGTACTGCTCAGGTGATAGAGTTACCACGTCCGATTACTGCCGATTTCAGCTTAAGCTATACAGGTGGCCAGCAAATTTCAACGACCAGTATTAATCCTAATGTGTATTTTGCATCTGGCAACTTAAACGTGGATTTAAATTCAACGGCAACATCTTCTGATAATATACCTATTACGAGTTATCAATGGAGTATTAGTAATTATGCTGTTTTGGATACCAATCAGTCTAATTTAACCATTTCATTGCAAAATAAAGACTTTTTGTATGCAATTACCTTGTTAGTGACAGATCAAAATGGCAGAAGTAGCAGCATTTCTAAATTGCTTCAAGTAACAGCAGATTCACAAAGCCCTATTATCAGTAATGTTGTTGTACAACCAACAGGTACAATTGAAAACCAAATAGGTCTATTAGCAGCAAAAATTGATGCAGGCAGTACTTATGATCCTGATGGTGGTAATTTAACCTATAATTGGTCTAGTACGGGGACGTGTAATAATGGTCAAGCTTGTACAGCAACAGAAGCACAAGCCTATTTTTCCTATGATGCTGAAGGCACTTATGATGTGAGTTTAACTGTCATTGATGAGGAAAGTCATACTGCAACCATACAAAATCAACAAATTGAAGTAAAACGTCCAATAGCCAGTGGGCTTTCTGTTGCTCCTCTCGCTTATGACGCAGCTAAAAATTATTATGTTGCAACTTATGGTGAGCCTCTGACAGTTCAAGTTTCTGCACAATCTGGCGTAACCCAAGGTACGATTCGTAAATATACTTGGTCTTACAAATTAAACAATGGTGCTAAAACGGTAATCAGTGACACCGTGAATCCTAGCATTACTTTCAGCCCAACCCAAGCAGGTGAATATGTCTTCTTAGTTGATATTGAAGATAATTACAATTTACTTGGTGGTTCTGGTTCTGGTCAGATTCATGTTGATTTACCCGCAGTAGGTACAGGCCGTTCATTGAAAACCCGGTCAAATGGTTTGAGTAGTGGAAATGCTCGCTTTAGTGGTTCTGTGATTGATACTGAGAATAATGTCTTATTGGGTAATCAAAATATTACGCTGAAAGATTCTGACCCAGTTAAAGTACAGTTCACCATTGATGTGGCTGCAGAAGATGTGGGACAGGCGGCGGATATTGTCAGTGTCATTGAGTTCAAACCTACTGAAATTCAACAAGATCAATGGTATATGCAATCCCAAACCGAAACATTGCCTTACGTTGAGTGGAATTCTGAGCAAGACACCGCATCGTTTACTTTTAACAAAGCTATTGATGAATTGAAACTACAAGAACAAGTTATTGTTGCTGAAGGTCAATTCACTGGATTAATTGGTAATTTTAAAATATTCACAGGCTATTGTTTAAAAATTGAAACTGGCGAAGCTGGTGAACTCACTTTTAATGAAACACCTTTGCAATTCATAGTTGAAGAGTAATTAACCAATACGCATTTCCTTTAAGTTTGAGGGAAGTGCGTTATTCTTTAAAAATATTTCCAATATCGCTTTATCAAAAATACCCATAATGCACCGTTCTGATTTCCATTTTGATTTACCCGAATCCCTCATTGCTCAATTTCCCAGTAAATCTCGCACTGCCAGCCGTTTACTACATTTAGAAACTGAAGCTAATCAAATTCAAGACTTACAATTTACTGATTTTCCCTGTTTATTAAAGCCTAATGACTTGCTGGTATTTAACAATACGCGGGTGATGCCTGCTCGTTTGTATGCACATAAAGCCACAGGTGGTAAAGTCGAAATTTTGATTGAGCGACTGTTGGACAATAAACGGGTTTTAGCACAAGTTCGAGCCAGTAAAAGTCCTAAACCTGAGACTGAATTATTACTGGAAGATGGCACAAGTTTGACCGTTGTACAGCGCGTGGAACAATTTTTTGAGCTGCGATTTAATACAGAGCAAGATATTCAACAAATTTTACAAGCAGTGGGACATATTCCATTACCACCCTATATTAAACGTGATGATGGTGAACAAGATTTAAACCGTTATCAAACCGTTTATGCTAAGCATTTAGGCGCAGTTGCAGCACCCACAGCAGGTTTACATTTTGATGATAATATTTTGCAACAGATTGAACAAAAAGGCATTCAAACTGCATTTGTGACCTTACATGTTGGTGCTGGGACATTTTCTCCTGTGCGAGTAGATGATATTGCACAACACAAAATGCACTCGGAATGGCTTACTGTTTCTGAGTCCGTTTGTGAGCAAATTCAAGAGACACGACGAAAAGGTGGGCGGGTGATTGCGATTGGCACAACCAGTGTCAGGGCGTTAGAGTCAGCGGCACACAGTGGTGAAATCCAACCTTTTACAGGCGACACTCGTATTTTTATTACACCGGGCTATGAATTCAAAGTGGTTGATGCTTTATTGACTAATTTCCATTTACCCGAATCAACACTACTAATGTTAGTCAGTGCATTTGCAGGTTATGAACAAGTCTTAGCAGCTTATCATCATGCGGTAGCACAACAATATCGTTTCTTTAGTTATGGGGACGCAATGTTTATGCAGCGATTGAAAAATGCTGACTCAGATGTGATATAGAAATGGTGGGCCTGGTAGGACTTGAACCTACGACCTGCCGATTATGAGTCGGATGCTCTAACCAACTGAGCTACAGGCCCTGACTGAAAAATTTCAAGGCTGCAAATCTTATCATGTGCAAGGAGATAGTTCAAGTATGCGTATCTGTATTTATAGTTTATTAATGCTTTTTATTCCATTCAATGTTGCCGCAAACTGGTTTCAAAACCATGAGCAACAAGGAGAGCAGGCATTCCAACAACAAAATTATCAACAAGCGGCTGAGTTATTCAATGATGCTTATCGGCGTGGTGTGGCGTTATACAAAGATGGCCGTTATGAAGAAGCTGCGCAAGCGTTTGAACAAGTGGAACGTGATAATGTCAAAGCCGACGCGCTATATAATTTAGGCAATGCCCATTTTCAACAACAACAATACGAAGCGGCGATTGCGGCTTATAAACAGAGTTTAAAACAAAATCCCGACAATGAGGATGCTCGACATAATTTAGCGACTGCGGAGCAAATGCAACAACAGCAAGAAAATCAGCAAAATTCAGAAGGCGATCAAAATAAGGATCAACAACAATCTGACGAAAATAAAGATCAGCAAAATCAGCAGCAGAGTGAGCAATCAGACCAGTCTCAACAACAGCAAGAAGCCAGTCAGTCAGAACAAGAATCTCAAGAAGAACAACAAGCGAATCAATCTAATCAATCAGAGCAAGAAGGGGAACAAGGCCAATCCGATCAAGCTCAAACCGCTGAAAATGAACAGCAACAAATGCAGCAAGCAGATGAACAAAACCCAAATGAGACCGCTGAAGCCGCTCAACAAGCTGAAGAACAAAATGAATCTGATGCAGAACATAGTGCTAAAACCCTTGCTGAATTAAAGCAACAAGAATTAGATAATATGGCAGATTTTTGGCTGAATCGCTTAGAAAATAATCCGCAACAATTATTACGTAATCAGTTTTATTTAGATTCAAGACGCTCTGATGTAGAACAACAAGAAAGAACTTGGTAATAAAATAAGGGCAGTCCTAAGCAGAATATAGTCATTCTATTTTAAGATGATACAGAACTGGCAATCCTAGATTTAAAAACTATTTGATATTTAAAGTATTTCAGGACTGCCAGTCCTCACATTCAAGATAGAATTGACTATATAAACAACTTAGAGCTGCCAATCTGTTTTTTTAATCTGTTTCAAATAAAATCTGAGTCTCATCACCTTGGCTGACACGGAATGATACTTTAGGCCGAGATGCACCAAAATCACCATAAGACTGTGCAAAATAAGGGATAATATTTACCTCATCTGAATCCGCATAAAATGCAATGAATGTTTCGCCAATCGCAGGATTTAATAAGCCACCCATACTGATTTGTCCTGAAAGATTAGCCGCCAATAATGAAATCCCAAAATAAGTGCTAGGAGCAGATTCTAAACTTCTGATTTCTAAAATATAATCGCCTGCGGGAACTGTATCACTTTTAAATGGTTCATTGCTGACATTGACAATTTGCTGCCAAACCAGCTCGCGTGATTCGGAGTTAGTATAAAAACGCAGGTCTAGTTGTTTTACTTTATTCAAATAATCGTACAAATACAGATCAATAGTTGTATCTTGGGTCAAACTAAACACCACAAAGCTGGCTAATTGTCCCTGTCTAGCAACCACTGTACCTGCATGAAAACCATCTATATTTTTATTTTGAGCAACCGATAAACCAACCGTACCTTCAGCAGTTGAACTTGGTTGCAGCACAATATTATAAAATCCTTGTTGATCTAATAACCAATCATATTGACAGCTATTTTCCCCACAGGCTTGAGTGATAGGCTCAGCATCTTGGTTGATAAAAGCGGCCATTTCATCGCCAATTTTATGATGCGTCACTGTTGTCGGGTGAATCAAATCCCAAAAATAATACTGTTCAGGATTGTCACAGGGAATCGGAGGGTTAACAGTTTCATCTAAACAACCGGGTGCAAGCACGGTGACACCATACGTTTCTGGATTTTTCATCGCGCTAAAACTATCGAAGTTCATCACTGCAAAGGGCAATAAATCCAAACGGGTTTTTAAATAGCGGTTCAAACGTTGGATAATCGCGGTTGATTC
Organism: Candidatus Albibeggiatoa sp. nov. BB20; assembly: GCA_016744725.1. Classification (GTDB taxonomy): domain Bacteria; phylum Pseudomonadota; class Gammaproteobacteria; order Beggiatoales; family Beggiatoaceae; genus Albibeggiatoa. Next base: position 20,390 of record JADGDW010000073.1, read on the forward strand.
AGCTTCTAAACCAGCGGCAACCACGAACGGTGCTGTACCAACATCAGGTAAATTCGGTACGACAAAATGACGTGCGCCATGCTCATACAATTGAGTCACAGCATCAATTAAGTTATGTACCGTGGTTTTAATTTCATTAATCGAGATTGGTTCGCCCAGCGTAATTGATTTGATAAAGTTGAAATCATTCACACCTGCCCAAATCACATATAACGCCTCACTATCCGCCGCTTCAGTCGTATCTATGTAGGTTTGAACTTCTTCTGCCAGCCCCATAGTGGCATCAGGATAATCACGATCTATATTATTTTTGTCATTGGTGTGCGCCCCACCCCAAGCAAAATTAGTCGCAGGATTAAACGTTAAACCAATTTGTGGTGCAAAATATTCAGCCCAAATAGGCCCATCGCTAAAACGGCCTTGATAATACGGCGGTGTGGATGGTAGATTGACCGCTTGATAAACCAGCCCTGTATCTGACAAGCTATCACCAAAAATATATAACTCGGAATACTCTGCTGCGACAGTGATATGGCTGATAAAAAACAATAAATAAAACGAATTCAAAAACGGCCTGATGAAAGAATACATTATTTTGACCTTTATTTAAGGTATAGTTTAAAAAGTGGGCTAATTTTGCCCTCTTAAACAATTTTGGTCAAAGTTTTTATGGGTATTTTGATTAAAGACGGATGAGATTATCCGTTACTATAAATCTGAACTAATCTGTTAGTTCAATTTATTCACATCGTCATCAACTCAGCAATGAAACATTGTCTGACAAGTCTGTTATGTGCG
>JADGDW010000074.1 GCA_016744725.1 Candidatus Albibeggiatoa sp. nov. BB20
CTAATTCTTTAATGACAACAGGGCTTGGTCGCCCTGTATCCCGGCTTTCAGCCGCCAAGCCTCTAACCCACCCGTCTTTAGCGGGTGGTTGTTTAGTTCGCAAACATTCAAGCTGATTATAATTCCCCAGATTGACTGAGGAATTATTGGATTAATTAGATGCGTTCAAAAATAGCAGCAATACCTTGACCGCCACCAATACACATTGAAATTAAGCCATAACGGCCGCCTGTACGTTCTAATTCATACAATGCTTTAACCGTAATCACCGCACCTGTCGCGCCAATAGGATGACCTAAAGAAATGCCACTACCATTAGGGTTTACTTTGTCCATAGGCAAACCTAAATCACGAACCACGGCAAGTGCTTGCGCTGCAAATGCTTCATTTAATTCGATAACGTCCATATCTGCAATGGTTAAATTCGCTTTCGCTAAGGCATTACGAATCGCAGGAACAGGGCCAATACCCATATATTTAGGATCAACACCCGCATGGCCATAAGACACTAAACGTGCCATAGGTTTCAAACCTTTTGCTTTTGCAACACCTGCTTCCATCAATACAACAGCCGCCGCCGCATCATTAATACCTGAAGCATTACCCGCAGTTACGCTGCCATCTTTCTTAAACACAGTGCGTAATTTGCCCATACCAGCAACATCAACATCACCGCGAACATGTTCATCAGTATCAAATAATTTTACGCCTTTACGGCTTTTTAATTCAATGGGGATAATTTGCTCTTTAAAATAGCCTTTTTCTATAGCCGCCGCTGCACGTTGATGACTTTCAACCGCTAAGGCATCTTGATCGTCACGTGAAATGCCCCATTTTTCAGCGACATTTTCAGCCGTAACACCCATGTGGCAACCGTCAAATGGATCAGTTAATGCACCAACCATCATATCGACTAATTGACCGTCACCCATACGCTGACCCCAACGAGCACCCGGTAGTGCGTATAACGCACGACTCATATTTTCAGCACCGCCAGCAACTGCCGCGTCAGTATCACCTAGATAAATACATTGCGCCGCAGAAACAATCGCTTGCAAACCACTACCACATAAACGATTTAAGGTATAAGCAGGCGTTTCAATCGGGATACCGCCGTCAACTGCTGCAAACCGTGACAAATACATGTCTTTTGGTTCAGTATGTGCTACGTTACCGAAAACCACTTGACCAATGTCTTTGGCTTCAACTTGAGAACGTTGTAAAGATTCTTTAATGACTAATGAGGCTAATTGTGTTGGTGGGATGTCTTTCAATGAAGCACCATAATCACCGATAGCAGTACGTACACCACTGACTACAACTACGTCACGTTCACTCATAGTATTCTCCTTTGGTTATTTGGGGTTATATCTATACTCTGAGTCAATCAAGCTATGTCACTATGATTAACCCAATAGCATAATATCCATTCATTTTAGTTTATGGTTACTATAAATTAAACTAATCTATTTGCCAAGTTTAATGTGAGCATAAGCTCTTTAGCAATTCTGCTTTATAAGTTTGCTTGCGCTGTCACCATCGGTATCTCATCCATCCAACATTTAATAAGATTTTGTAAAGCTTCCAATTTATATGGCTTACACAAATAATCATCCATACCCATTTCTAAACATTCTTCTCTTGAGCCTTCCATAGCATGAGCAGTCATTGCAATAATAATTTGGCGCGACAATAAGCCCTGTTTTTCACGTTGACGAATCGCGGCTGTTGCTTGATACCCATCTAATATTGGCATTTGACAATCCATTAAAATCAGTGAATAAGCATCATTCTTCAATTTATCTAAGGCTTCCTGTCCATTGTTAGCTATCTCGGCTTGTAAACCTAGACGTTTTAGCATGTTGATAGCCACTTTTTGGTTAAACAGATTGTCTTCAACCAATAAAATAGGCTTTATAGGATGTTGCCCTATTTTTGGTGGCGCATTACAATCAGATAAATAGCGTTGCTGATTCATGGTGTGATGCGTAATCAATTGGCTCGGTGGTGCTTTTTGTAATCCCATCACCAAACTAATCGCCTCATACAAATGGGATTGGCGTACAGGTTTGAGCAAATAAGCAGAAAATCCGACTTTTTGTGCAGTCTCAACATCCCCAGCTTCAGAACGAGAACTCAACATAATCAATCGAGTGCCATCCAGTGAAGGATCATTTTTAATCTTTTGGCTGAGTGTAAAGCCATTAATATGGTCCATTTTCATGTCAATCACAGCAAAATCAAACGCCTGTTTGTGCTCTTTGGCTTGGCTCAGTTCAATTAAGGCTTGGTAGCCATTGCTACAACTGTAGGTATCAATATTCCAATTATGACAATTTTCCTCTAAAACCAAACGATTAATCGAATTATCATCGACAATCAAGCCTCGTAGACCTTTTAGACTATCTCGTTGGGCTAAATTTTGTATTGCTTGCTCCTGCGGATTCTGTAGCTGAATCGTAAACCAAAATACACTCCCTTTATTCAGTTCTGAGCGAACCCCTATTTCACCGCCCATTAGTTCACTCAACTGTTTGCATAATGAAAGCCCTAAACCTGTGCCACCATATTGACGGGTTGTAGAGCTATCTGCCTGAGCAAACGAATTGAAAATATTGATTTGTGCTTCAGGCGCAATCCCAATCCCCATATCTGATACTTCGCAATACAACAACGCGGTATTTGAATTAACAAAACGTTGCTCCATTTTAATTTTGATTTCACCGTGAGCCGTAAATTTAATCGCATTACTCACCAGATTAGTGATAATTTGTTTAAATCGGGTTGGGTCGCCATTCATGAGCCAATCAAGTTGTGTATCACATAACAGGCCTAATTCCAAACCTTTACTATTGGCTTGCTCTGAAAATAAATCCAGCACATCTTCGGCAATTTGACGTGGAATAAAATCAATAGATTCCAAATCCATTTGGCCTGCTTCGATTTTAGAATAATCCAAAATATCGTTAATCAAGGTCAACAAAATATCACTTGATTGGTTAGCAACCTCCAAATATTCATGTTGCTGTGTGGTTAATTTGGTATTCAATGCCAGTGATAACATGCCTAAAACACCATTGAGCGGTGTACGAATTTCATGACTCATATTTGCTAGAAATTCACTTTTTGCCCGATTCGCCTGATTGGCTTGTTCCATTGCTTTAGTAAGCTTTTGATCCTGCTTTTGCAAACGAGAATAAACATGAATAATCAGCACCAGAAAATTGATCGCAACCAGTATGATACCAATGATTTGAATCAGTTGAATCAAAGGGGCTTTAAGACTGGTTTGCTGTTCTAACCTTAATGTCAGCGCATTCATTAAACCAAGTAGTTTGAGATGGTTGGTTTGGACTTGTTTCAGTTGCGGCCATATCTCTGAATTCTCTGAATTAAAAGTGATTTCTGAGATTAAGAACGGTTGTAGCAATTGCGTGTTTGTGATCCATAAACTATTAGCTTGTTGAACCAGTTCTTGAAGTTGCGCTGTCTTCACAGGATATAAGAGAAAATCTTGTCCTGAGGTATCCTTGGTTGTGCCGCCATCTTTAAAGCCTTTGATGGTATTGTTAAATAGGTTAAATGTTTGTTTAAACTCCAATTGAGCGTGCTGGAATGTTGCTTCGTCTTTCTTTTGATAAGCAAGATAAATCAGTGCAACGGCTTTGACCATGCGTTGCGATAACATTCTTTGTCGTCCAGCAATATTAACTGTAATCGTATCATATTGAATATACTGAGATAAAACCCAGCTTGGAATAAGAACGCCAATATCAATACAAACAAATAGCAAGATGGTAATTAATAAAAACCGGTATTTTTTATCAAATAATGTTTTGTAATACATAAATTTTTATGAAGCAAGTTTGGTAAGACTTTACTTCAAAACCTCGCACAAAAATTGGATCGAGAATATTCCTACTTTCTTTGCTCTTAAATAACGAATAATCAATTAAAACAACGCCTCAGACCAGTTTTAGAAAACGCCGCTATTTTAATAAACTGCACATTAAACTTTTTAAAATATTGATTTTATTGTATTTTTAAAAAGATATAAGTTATTGTTAAAAGCCAGTAAGAATATCGTTATTTACTATCCAGGTTGTTTTGATTGCATACTCTTTTCTAAATGAAGGGTTATTATAAATAAAGCTAAGCTGTTATTTTTATATATAATTGAACTTATTTTTAGTTTTTTTAGTTCAGGCTTTTACCTTCAATTCATATTGTTGTAGATAATGCTAATAAATAAGGATTATAGGGATAAATTAAAAAATAGGTAAGGCAATCTGAATATTAGCTGCAAGACTACCTTATGAATTGTCTACTGTAAATTCCAATTACCCCAGTCCTTATTAACCCCATCACCTTCAGGTTGACCATCCGCACCATACGACCAAATATCCATCTCACTATGTAAACCAGGGCTTAAATAATTATAGGTAAATCCCCATGGGTCTTTGGGTGAGCGGTATAAATAGCCACCTTGTTTCCAGTTAGGTGCATCGGGGCTACCTTGTGGTTTTGTGATTAAAGCGTCTAAACCTTGGTCGGTACTTGGATAAATATAATTATCAAGTTTATAAAGATTTAAAGCAGCTTCAATCGCACGAATATCCTGACGTACTTTGGCTTCTCGTGCTATATCTGGATTATTCATGATTTTCGGCACAACTAATGCGGCCAATACCCCTAAAATCACTACAACGACCATGACTTCAATTAATGTAAAACCTTGTTGTTTCATAAACAGTCCTTTAAACCAAAGCAAAAATATACAGCAAAACAACACTGAGCAATGCTAACAATAATGTTGCACCATAGAATAACAACAACGTAAATGAAAACATCACATTCCAATGAGAACCCACCTCAGATTGAAAGCGACTAGCATTTAAACTAAATAAATATTCAGTCGTGTGCATTCGATTGCTAATGACCCAGTCATATAAGTGGCGATATAAGCGGCCTTGGTGCAAGAAATACGCATCGAGTATCCAAAATAAAATCACGGGAATAATCACCAATGGTAACGCATCCACTTGAGTTCGAGCACTAAAAATAATGGCAACTAGCGTGATTGTCCAACCTTTAATTAAAAATGAAGTGCCCGACATGCGCTGCATCACACTTTGAATCAAATCAATTTCTTTGTATAAATCTTTTTTACGATCGGTGTAAACGGCTGACTCAATATCCATTAAATTTACTCTTGGCTCATCACTGTTGGTTTCTGGTTGATCGCTATAATCTTCAATCATATTGTTATCTCTATTTCTACATCTGAAAATCAGGGGTAATGATGTTGGATTAGTGTTATTCGCCTGTTTTATGCTCTTCAATAGTATCAGGAATATCTTCTATAATTGAGCTGTTCTCAACTTCTTGCTCATGATTTGCATCAGTCAATTGTTCAATGTTTTGAGCTTGTTCAATACGCTCTGGCTCTGCTGATGTCGATATGATTTCCAATTCTTCAGGCTCTTGATACAAACCTTTTTTGGCTGCATGAACTCGCGCAATCCGATGTCCATCCATTTTTAACACGGTAAATACCAAATCTTCAATCACCACTTTATCATTTTGTTTAGGCAAGCGGTCTAAATGCCGAAAAATCACACCGCCAACCGTTGTCATACGTGGGTCTTCAATCCCAAATCGAGTTAAATTGTTAAAATCATTTAATTTCATTTCTCCCGGGACTTCATACACATTGTTATCTTCTTCTTGATAATATTCTTGCCCTTTGGCCTCACCCGTAATAGGGCCAAAAATAAAGGTCAGCACATCAGTCAAGGTGACAAAACCTTCAACACCACCAAATTCATTAAGCACAACTGCAGCTCGTACATTGTGTTCTTTGAAAAAATCAAACATTTCATCAACACGCTTGGTTAATGGCACAACCACAGGTGGACGAATAATTTGTTCTAAATTGATTTGAGTTAAATCAGCATTATCTAATACTAAACGCAAAATATCCTCTGCATGGACAAAACCAACCACATTATCACGCTGATTTTTAAACACAGGTACACGTGCATGACGATATTCTTTGAATTTTTTAACCACTTCATCCATTGACATATCAGAGCTAAAAAAGCGGGTTTGAGTCCGTGGGGTCATGATTTCAACCACTTCCACGTCACCTGCTTCCAGTAAATTATAAATCAAGGCTCGTTCTGTTGCATCTAATACACCTTCTTCAGAAACATCTTCAACCAGTGAGCGGAACTCATCTACTTGTAAAATATTTTCACGATCTTTGGCTTCACCCACAATATAGGTTGTGACTCGATCAGCAACAGCCCGAATCGCAGCCCGCAAAGGACTAATCAAACGTATCCACAAATTAAGCGGTTTATAAATCGCAGAACTAAATGCAACAGGCTGGGAAACAGCAACAGTTTTCGGGGTGATTTCACCAAATAATAAAAGTAAGGGCACCATCACAAAAATGTTAATCCAGAAGGCTTCGTCTCCATCACCATATAAAATCACCAAAATACCCGCCATATTGGCAGAAGCCGCAATATTGACTAATTCATTGCCACATAAAATGGAAATAATCAGGCGACGGGGTTGGTCAAGTAAAGCATGAATGGTTTCAGAACTGGAGTGTTGTTTTTTACGTAAATGTTGTAAATCTAAACGGGAGAGGGAAAATAAAGCACTTTCTGAACCTGCAAAAAAACTTGAACTCAGTAATAAAAATACTTGTAATCCTAGGCGAAAAATAACTTCAGATTCAAATAACAGTGCAGTATCGAATGCTAAAATTTGATACGTCTGCAACCAGAAAGCTTGAAGATAATTAGAGATTGCATCCATAGTTTTTTTTGTTCTAAGGCGAGAGGCACTATTTATAACAAGTCATTATGACATGGCAGTGAAGTGCTGACCGAATGCGGCTGATTCAAATAGCAGTCTGACTGGCAATCTATTAAATTACCAGCCTTAAGACTATTTATCGATACAAATTATTGTAATTTTCTTGACTATATTGTTGTGTGAAATGATTAAAATTCATATCATTTTCTAAAAATAAGGAATCAACCAAATTCATTTGTGATTGAAACTGTTTTAATATTGGATCATTGTTGAGTTCTGGATTTACAATTTGTGGCACAATAATTAACACTAATTCAGTCCTTGTATTTTCATCAGAAGTAGAAGAAAACAAAGGTCTTAGCTTAGTTTTTCGTAAAAAAGGCAACCCTGAATTACCATATTTGCCATCATCTTGGATTAAGCCACCAATCACAATCGCGGTTGCATCACGTATCACCACATTAGTTTCAATTTTACGTTGCGAGAATGCTGGATATTGCTGATTCGCTCTCGACGTATCAATCTGTGACACTTCTTGGGACACTTTCATATTAATAATGCCATCATCGTTAATACGTGGAGTCACTTTTAAAATAATACCTGTATCTCGATACTGCACTTCGTTAGAGGTATAACCCGTTGTTATACTTGAAGAAGTACTGGTATTGGTACGGGTGATCACAGGCTCATTTGTACCTACATTGATCGATGCCTCTTCATTGTTACGCACTAAAATCGAAGGACGCGATAATAAAGATACGCTACCATCTGAATCAACTAAATTAAGCAATGCTGTGATATCACCAGAGAAGTAATTGAGTATCAAACCACCAGCATCACTAGTACTATCAACGCCAAAATTCGTTCTAACATTACTTTGTGTTGCCCCACCATTACTATCCACCCCAAATCGATTAATTAAAGCAGTCCAGTCAATGCCAAATTTAGTTGTTTCTGTTAATGTCACTTGGGCAATCACCACATTAACCATCACTTCTTTGGGAACACGGTCTAACATACGAATGGTTTCAAGTAATTGTTGATAATCGCGCGGTGTTGCACGAATCAATAAACTATTGGTCTTTTCATCCGCCACGATATTGACTGTTAACTCAGCCGATACGGCAATTGAACTTCTATCTTTAGTTTCACCCCGTTCTTTTTCTAAAGCCGCTTTATTATCTGAGACTTGTAACGGTAACTGACCGTTAGGCAATGTTGAATCAAGCTCATCTTTTTTCTTCACTTCTTCATCTTTCTTGTCATCTTGCTCAAATACATCACTTAAAGTCGCAGCCAATTCTTTTGCTTCAAGATTTTTAACCCGATAAATAAAGATTTGTTCGATACTTTCATCGCTTTGCTCATCAAGTACATTGAGCCACATTTCAACTTCTCTAAAGCCACCTTTAGGCGGTGCAACAATCAAAATCGCGTTAATACGTTCTAAAGCAATCACTTGATAAGCAGGCGCACTACCCATCACCGCTTGTAAAATTTGATCTAATTCGGCTTTAATTTCTGACGCTTTGGAGTTTTGCAAACGAAATAAACGAATGCCTCGATGTACAAAAGGATCAGCATCAATAATTTTAATTAAACGATTCACTCGGTCTAAAACCGTTGGCGTGGTGATAATACCAATAATATTGAGATTGGCTAAATTAAGAATACGTCCTTGTGGCTGAATCATCGGTGTAATGGCCGCACTGGCAGATTCTGCTGTAATATAACGCAACGGGGTAATTTGCAAAACTTGAGATGAATCACCTTTACCACTTAATTTCAAACCAATCGTCCCAGGTAAACCGCTACCCGCACCGATTTTTTTCAAATAATACACACCGCCACGTTTTTCCATGGTAATGCCAGATTCTGATAATAAGAGCTGTAACAATGGCCACAAATCTTGTTTACGCAAATCTTTACCATCAGCAGTACGCATCGTGATTTTTTCTGCACCAATCGTAGTATCAACTACAATACTAATACCCATCGTATCAGCAATGATTTGTACCACATCACGCAACGGCACTTGTTCAAAATTAAATTTAAGTGGCTGTCCTGCTTTTAAACTAAATTTGGGTGGTTTTTCCGTGCTGGTTTTTATCGTGGGTAGAGAACCAATTTGATTAATTTCTCTTAGTGGCTCAACTTTAGTCTTGGGTAATGCCGTGATCGGTGAATCGCTGGATATGGTATTCGTCACGGAGGGCATTTCTTGTTGCAAATGTGTGCTAGCAACATCTAAAGCTGATCTGGGAGCTACTTTTTTAGGCGGCGTGGCGCAAGAGGCCAGTAAACCTGTGAGTAAAATTAAACTTGTGAGTGATTTAAAAGACATGCGGTATATGAAATCCATTAGGCATAATTGTTTGTTCAAATAATACATTAAAGCTGTACATCAGTGATACTGAAAATTGCAGAAAGCATAATAATTACAATTGCACCAACCACAACCCCAAGTATTAAAATTAATAACGGTTCAGCTAAGGCAACTAAGCGAGATGTTTGTTGTTTAACATTGGTATCAAAAGTTTCAGCTAATTTTTCTAAAATATCAGCAGTACGGCCAGATTCTTCACCCACCACAACAAGCTGTGCGAGTAATGTAGGGAATGTCCCGGTATTAATTAAAGACTTGCCTAAGCTTGCACCACTACGCACGGCCTCTTCTACTTGGCCTAAACTTTTGTTAACCACTTCGTTTTCCATCACTCCACGTGCAATGTGTAACGCTTTTAGCAAGGGAATGCCTGCGCTCAATAGTGAACCTAAAGTTCGACAAAAACGTGAAGATTCTGCATCCAGCAATAAATTTCCAAACAAGGGTAAAGACAATAAAAATTTATCACGTTGAAATCGCAATTCGCTGCTACTATCCAAATGCCTCCAACCTAACCAGACAATAACAGGCAAAAACAATAACGTCCAACCGTAAGCCTTTAGCCATTCACTAGTATTGAGTAAAAAAGCCGCTGAGCTGGGCATACTAGTTCCCATGTCTTCAAACATTTGGGCAAACTGCGGTACAACAAATACCATTAACATACCGACACTAAGTACACCAACGGCAAGTAAGATCATTGGGTAAATCATCGATGAAATAACGGTACGTTTTGCTTCATCAGCACTGGCTAGAAAGTTGGCTAATTTAGGTAACAATTTCTCTAAAATACCGCCTTCTTCTCCAGCATGAACCATGTTGATATACATACGTGAAAAGGTTTGAGGATGATTTTGTAACGCATCCGCAAGACTTTTGCCTTCTTTGACATTTGTGCGCAAATCCACGATCAATTGCTGCAATGCAGGTTTGGCTGTAATGCCTTCCAATAGTATTAAAGCCCGATCAATTGGAATTCTGGCTTCAACCAGTGTGGTCAAGCCATCGGTAAAATCAATTAAATCACGGTTGCTGATTTTGCTGCCACCAAAACTTAATACGTTCCCTTCTTCTTCAGCCTGTTCCTCAATTTTTAGCGGAATCAATTGCTGACTTTGTAAAGAAAGCACTACAGCCTGTTCATTTTCTGCGGTCAATTGACCATATTGGATATTGCCTTCAATGTCACAGGCTTGATATTCGTACTTGTGCACAATATTTCTCTTTGTTAATCAAGCTTGCTTGAGATGATGTCATAACAAAAAATGCCATTTAGTCCCAGCTCTATAAAAAACGATTAATAATTGCAGCGCATTGTAGCAAATTGTGTGGTTATGTGATAACAACGTATTCAATATTATGCTAAATGCGGGTGTTATATCACCATTATTTAGAGATGGCTTTAGCCCCTTATTGACTCTAACCTCCATTGCTTATGCTATGGCTTACTGTTATTTTCCGTAATCTTGATTCCGCAAAGTATATCGCTTATTTTTGCGTAAGGTGAGATTATAAATATTTATCTCCCTCTCCAGACATTTTATAATAAGTTGCAGCAATTGATAATGCGTTATAGTTGATTGCACATTGCTAATCGAAAAAAGGATAATAACAAATGAAGTTAGAAACGCTTGCCATTCATGGAGGATACTCACCCGACCCGACGACTAAATCGGTTGCGGTGCCCATTTACCAAACGACCTCGTATGCATTTGATGATACACAGCATGGGGCAGATTTATTTGATCTAAAAGTACCTGGCAATATCTATACTCGGATTACAAACCCAACCAATGATGTATTGGAAAAACGGGTCGCCGCAATGGAAGATGGGATTGCAGGTCTAGCCTTAGCATCAGGCATGTCAGCCGTTACTTATGCGATTATGACTATTGCAACAGCAGGTGAAAATATTGTCACGTCAAGTACCTTATATGGTGGCACATATAATTTATTTGCTCATACTTTCCCACAATACGGTATCAATGTGCGTTTTGCAGATTATAAGGATATTGATAGCTTTGCCAAGTTAATTGACAGCAATACAAAAGCGATTTTCTGCGAATCTATCGGCAATCCATTGGGTAATGTGGTTGATATTCAAGCCTTAGCTGATTTGGCTCACTCGCATGGTTTGCCATTAATTGTAGACAATACTGTACCTACTCCTTATTTGTGTAAACCGTTTGAATTTGGAGCTGATATTGTTGTTCATGCGCTTACAAAATATATGGGTGGTCATGGTAATAGTCTTGGCGGGATGATTGTCGATTCTGGCAAGTTTCCATGGGCTGAACATGGTAAAAAATTCCATCGCTTAATTGAGCCTGATGTGTCTTATCATGGTGTGTCATATACGGAAGAATTTGGTGCAGCAGCTTATATTGCCCGTGCACGTGTTGTTCCTTTACGTAACATGGGTTCTGCAATGTCACCATTCAATGCGTTCTTACTATTACAGGGGATAGAAACGCTTTCTGTGCGGATGGATAGACACTGTGATAATGCTTTAACCGTTGCAAAATACTTAAATGAGCATCCGCTAGTATCTTGGGTGCAATATGCTGGTTTAGACGATAATCCAAGTAAGCCATTAGTTGATAAATATATGGGTGGTCGAGCATCAAGCATTTTAAGTTTTGGGGTTAAAGGTGGACTTGAGGCAGGATCGAAATTTATTGATGCGCTACAATTAATCATTCGTTTGGTTAATATTGGTGATACACGTTCATTGGCTTGTCATCCTGCAACAACGACTCACCGACAATTATCACCAGAGGAACTACAAAGAGCAGGAGTGTCTGAGGATATGATTCGCTTATCTATCGGTATAGAACATATTGATGATATTATGGCTGATATAGACCAAGCTTTGAACGCAGCTAAATAAGCATAAAACGCGATTAAATACTGCGCGAAACTTGAGTTCGTGCTGTTTCTAGGTTAGACTAAAAACATATAGCCAATCCTCATTTACCGAGATAGTGTAGAGCGGTCATTTAACTCTACACTTTTTTTGTGCCTATCATTTCAATCTCTACCAAATAAATCCAGCCTATCGTCATTTTTTAATCACGCCTTGCTATTGCTGCGAATTAAATATTCAATATAATATTGAAACCTGTTACTTTTTCTCTGGAGTCCATACCATGTATAAACCATCAAAAGGCTTTACACTGATTGAGCTGATGATTGCAGTGGCAATTATGGCCATCTTAGTTGCGATTGCTGTTCCTAATTATACTAGCTACCTTGTTAAATCACGTCGTGCTGATGCCAAAACATCTTTGATGACGATTGCTCAATTACAAGAGACCTATTTTGCTGATAACAATTCTTATGCCGATGGTCAGGGTACTGCTCCATTTAACACGCTACGTGCTAAACGTGAGGGATTTGAGCTTGTAGACGGTGCTTATCGTTCTAAGGAAGGTTATTACAAATTGGACTTTAAAAAGGCGAGTGCTACTTATTTTGAGGTAAGAGCAACACCTATCGATATGCAAGCACAAGGCGAGGATGATTTAGGTAACACCTGCAATGTGTTTTTACTTGATTCTCGTGGTAAGAAAAATATTGAACTTGCACCATCTGCAAATGCACAAGATTGTTGGAACTAAGCTATATTCTCAAGTTGAGGCTGTGTGAACACCAAAAATCATTTTTACAGCCTCAGTTTGAAACTCACTTCAAATCTCAAGAAATACCATACACTCGATTATAACCATTTAACGCAGCGACTCGATAAGCCTCTCCCATGGTTGGATAATTAAATGTAGTGTTAATAAAGTACATTAAGGTATTTGCCTCACCTTTTTGAGCCATAATCGCTTGCCCAATATGTATAATTTCAGCAGCATCACGACCAAAACAGTGAATACCTAAAATTTCTAAGGTTTCACGGTGAAATAACACTTTCAACATACCCACTGTATGACCGGTAATCTGTGCTCTAGCCAAACTTTTGAAGAATGAATGACCTACTTCATAAGGCACTTGTTCAGAAGTTAATTCAGCTTCAGTACGTCCTATGGAGCTAATCTCAGGACTGGTGTAAATACCTGTAGGAATGTGTTCAACTAAACTATATTCACATTCACCATTAACAATATGGGTGGCAGCAAAACGGCCTTGGTCATAAGCAGCGCTGGCTAAGCTTGGATAACCCACAATATCGCCAACAGCATAAATATGCGGAATAGAAGTCTGGTAATTTTCATTTATTTCAATCTGACCGCGACTATTCATTGCCAAATCAATATCTTCTAAACCTATATTTTGTGAATTACCGCTACGACCATTGGCAAATAAGAAAAATTCAGTTTGAATCTGTTTGCCTGATTTTAAGCGAATGATTACATTTTCATCAGTTGCTTCAACAGAATCGTAGGTTTCATTATGTCGAATCACCGTACCTTGTTGGCGTAAGTGATAACTTAAAGCGTCACTGATTTCATCATCTAAAAACGATAACAAACGGTCACGGGTATTGATTAAATTAACTTTAACGTCTAAACCTCTGAATATAGAAGCATATTCACTACCAATGACACCTGCTCCATAGATAGTGATAGATTTAGGTGTTTGTTGAAGATTTAAAATAGTATCGCTGTCATGAATACGAGAATGGCTAAAGTCAATATTATTAGGACGATAAGGGCGTGAACCTGTTGCAACAACAAAAGATGGTGCTTGATAGCGTTCTCTTGCACCGTTAGATTGTTGAATTTCAATGGTATTTTTATCAATAAAACGTGCATGGCCTGAGATGATGTCAATCTGGTTGCGCTCATAAAAACCTTTACGCATTTTGGCTTGTTTAGAAATAACGCCTTCAGCAGATTTAAGTAATTCAGGATATTGGACATCAAGTTGGGATACTGCACCTTCAAACAGAGGATTGTTTTTAAAGGCAACTAGTCGTTGTACTGCATGACGTAAAGATTTACTAGGAATAGTGCCCCAATGCGTGCACCCACCGCCTACTTTATGATATTTTTCGACAATGGCAACATGATAACCTTCTTTGGCACACTTAACTGCAGCTCCTTCTCCACCAGGGCCACTTCCAATTACAATAACATCATACTGTTTAATTTTACTCATAGGCAGCCATCCATTAATATCCCTAATGGGAGTCAAAAATAATAATTATACATGATATTGCCTTTTATATAAATCACTTGTGACGCATAAAAAATGATTGTCTTAGTTTAGCCATAAAGGTTATTGCTGGTTATTAGTTTACCAATAAATATAAGCTATTGGCTGGTATTATTCTCTATTTTGGCTATTAAATGTTGAACTTCATCTAATAAATCTTCTTTTTGGTAATAATCTTTCATAAATACAATTTTTGCTTGGTCATTAAGCTGTACACGTTCTTCAGCAGTTAAATCTTTTGCAGTCAATACAATTACAGGAATATTATGCCAAATACGGTTTTGGCGGATGCGACTTAAAAACTCAAACCCATCCATTTTAGGCATGAGTAAATCTAATAAAATTAAATTAGGAATTTGCTTTTCTAATAAATCCAATGCTTCATAACCATTACCTGCACATACAACATTGCCGCCTTCTTTTTGAATTAAGGCCTCTAACATTGATTGAGCTAATTTATCATCATCAACCACAAAAACAGTATATTCTTCTTGATGTTCAACATAATATTTGCTGAGCAATTGCTTTAAATGTTTCGAATTAATCGGCTTTACTAAATATTCCGCTGCACCCAGAGAAAATCCAACATTTTGTTGTTCTAACATGGAAATGATAATAACAGGGATATTACTTAATTCGTCGTCGACTTTTAGCATTGATAACACGGTCCAGCCATCCATTTCAGGCATCATCACATCTAAAATAATCACATCTGGAGAATATTGATACGCAAGCTTTAAGCCCTGTTCGCCTGATGCGGCAGTTAAAACCTGATGGCCTAATTGAGTTAATTGATAGTGTAAATATTCCCGCACGCTGGCATCATCATCAATCACCAACACCCGATTAGCACCATTGAGAATATTGTGCTGAGTCTCTAATTTTTTTTCTAATTCTTCATAGTGAATAGGGGTTTGCACAAAGAAAGTAGTCCCTTTGTCATGCTCACTTTCAAAACTGATATTTCCCCCCATCATTTCAGCAAAACGTTTACTAATAACTAGTCCTAGACCCGTACCACCATACTTACGAGTGGTAGATGCATCGGCTTGGCTGAATGCTTTAAACATCTTGGATTTTTGGTCTTCCGTGAGGCCAATACCTGTGTCTGAAACCTCTAAATGCAGCCAGTCTCCACCTTCACTACTTTGTTTTGTAGCATTGATTGATACAACACCACCATGGGTAAATTTTGAGGCATTACTCAGCAAATTAAATAAAATTTGGCGTAACTTGGTTAAATCTGCAAACATCTCCCCTAAATTTTCAGGGCAATCAACTTCTAGTGTGTTACTATTTTTTATAATTAATGGCTGAACCGTAGACACCACATCTTTGACTAATTGCTTAATAGAAAATGTTTCATTGTAGATTTCCATTTTGCCTGCTTCAATTTTGGATATATCCAATACATCATTGATTAAATTCAGCAAATGGTCACCCGCCGAATGAATTTTACCTAAATCATCAACAAAATTATCGAGTCCTTCATCTTCAGCATCCTCTTTGAGCATTTCACTGTAGCCTAAAATTGCATTCAGAGGCGTACGTAATTCATGGCTCATATTAGCTAAAAATTGGCTTTTGGTTTGATTAGCATCTTCGGCAGATTCTTTTGCCCATTTTAAAGCTTCTTCTGCTTGTTTTTGCTCAGTAATATCGGTGATAAAACCTTCAATTGCTATAATTCTACCTTGCTCATTAAAAATGCCCTGTGCTTGTTCCCAGACCCAACGCTCTAAACCTGTATGGCTAATAATACGATAGATGTTTTGGAACGGCTCTGGCTTTTGTAAACGTTTATAGAAGGTTTTTTCAAGTGTTTTGCGATCTTCAGGATGGATTAATTGTCCAAATATTTTTTGGCGGTTTCCAATAAAATATTGTGGCTGATAGCCTGTTAAACCAATACAACCTTGACTGACAAACTCGATAACCCAATGTCTATTACTGTAATTACAACGATAGACCATACCAGGTAAATTACCCATTAAAGTCGCAAGGGTACGCTGGCTTTCAAGGAGTGCTTTTTGGGCTTTTTTGACAGGGCGACCAAAATAATCACTTAAAAAATAAATTAAGACAATTGAGATAATCGACAGCACAATAATAAGGACGGTTAAATAAACCACACCTTCATCCAATGCAGCTTGTTTTTCCTGCATAGAAATACCAATCCGAATTACACCTTTAACTTTTTTTCGATAGCCTGTTTTATAAGGTAAAGCAATTTCTTTGACTGTTTGCTGCTCATAATATAAAGTTTGGATAATAGATTGATTTTGCTCGATACTTTTAAGTGCATTAGACATTGCATCATCATCAAGCTTTTGCCCGTTATAATCGCTATTACTATGAGCAATCACTTTGTTGGTTTTATTATTCACCACCATCAAATACGTAATATTTGGCTCTTTTTCTACAATTTCCTCAATTAATAAACGGATATGATGTTTCCCTGAAAAGCTGACGCTGCTCAGGGAATCTTGCATCGTGTGGGCAATAATTTCGGCTAGCTTATCTTCTTGCTCAGAAAAAACTTGATGGTAATACTTTGTTCCAACTGCAAAAATGGTAAACATTAATACAAGCACTAATGCCCCAAAAGCCAATGTCATGTTACGATCAATACTTTTGAGAGGGCGGGTATATTCTTGTAGGAGGTTTTTTTGAGATAAGTGCATAATATTTTCTTATAGATTTATCTGCATAATTCATTTTAGCACTTTTCAATACTTTGTAATGCAACAAAAAGTATTGTCTTTCGCAATACAATTGTTAGATGTCATTATGGATTAAATCAATACTTTGAATTACTAACTGTAGGTGAGGAGGCCAAAAGCAATATAAATATAGAAAACAGAATCAACAAAGTTTTAAACCCTCACATTTCCATATTCTAAATTATTAAGGAATGTTTTCAATCATAATATTTATTATGCTGAATTATGAAATAGAATAAACCATTCTGAAGTAAGATATTATTTTTGTCAAAATATTCAAAATATTCAAAATATTCAAAATATTCAAAATATTCAAAATATTCAAAATATTCAATATCGAGAATGAATCTATTTTGGTTTTAAAAGCTTGTTTTTCATATTAAGAACATTTTCAAATATTGCAGACTAAAAAGAGTTATAGCACTGGTTATTTTTGTATAAAATGCGAAAGTCGTTCCAAGCCTGCTTGTAATTTATCGGTGGCTGCACCGAAACCTAAACGCACATGTTGTTGATGACCAAAGCAAGTACCGGGAGCGAGCAATATATTTTCCTGAGCCATCAGAGTACGACAAAATTTTTCAATATCAGTGACTTGAATAAAGCGTGGAAAACTACTTACGCCGCCTTTTGGAGGAATCCATTGAACATGATTTTGATGAGCATCCATCCAAGCATTCAAGATTGAAAAATTAGTTTCTGCCTGTTGTTGACGTAAATTGACCAATACTTCAGCATTTTGCATCACATGAGTTGCAATGCCATCAATTAGTGGAGAAAGGCAAATCGTAATATAATCTCGCCAATGTACACATTTAGATAAAACATCATCTGGTGCAAATGCCCAGCCAACCCGTATTCCCGGTAAACCATAGGCTTTGGATAATGTGCCAAGAGAAATGGTTTTTTCATATAATTGGTGAAAGTCCTGTAATGGCTCAGCGTAATTAATGTCGATAAAGACCGCATCCCAAACTAAATAAGCATCTGTTTTTGAAACCAGCTCAACCAAGTCTTTTTGCTGTTGATGGCTTAGCGATGCACCTGTTGGATTATGTGGGAAATTAATCACCACCATACGGGTTTTGTCAGTCAATAAATCAGCTAAAGCATTTAAGTCTGGCTCAAATTTATCTTCAAAACGCAAATGCCAATCTTTGACTTTACAACCAATAGAAGCCGCAATTTGGCGTAACGCAGGATAACAAGGCTCAACAACGACAATTTCATCTCCTGCTTTAAGCAATGCATTCATTAATAAAAAAATTACTTCACTTGAACCATTGCCCACCATGACATTTTGTGCCGAACCATTATAATAATCCGCAATCGCATGGCGTAATGGCTCACTGCCTAAAGCAGGGCTATCATGAAAAACCAAATCATCAAATGCACTTAAATCCAGTCCAATTAACTGCTTAAGCTCAGCAACCGAAAAATCTTCAACACCGCTGCTGCTGAGATCGTATTGTGCATCAAAATAATATTCACGTAACCAGTATTCTAAAAGTGCCGGTGCAATCGTTGGCATAATGATTCCTATAAGTAAGTAGTTGCTTGACGAACATCATCAAGAAATTCTTTAATTTTTTCTTCATCAAAATGTTGCATCACGACAATATGAGCACGACCATCTTTAAGCGCTAATTGCCATTTTTGACATAGTGATTTGGCAGGCTGAGGAAAAACAACCGTATTAGAAAATGAATTTAACTGGGTTTCAAAACCTAAACTATTTAGAGCTTGTTGTAAATATTGTGCTCGTTGTATGCAGGCTTTTGCCTCAGCAGCTAATGGACGGGTTTTAATCGCATACCATAAACACAAAGCTCCTAAACCATTACGTACCCCAAGAATGGTACTATCTTGACAGCCAATATAATCAACTTGTCTGCTCACTTTATTACTGATTTCAGGGTGACTGAGTACAACGCCGTGTGGAATAGGTGCGCCAATAAACTTATTACCACTGACCGCTAAACTATGGATAGGGTATTTTTTAAAACTAAGCTGGGGCGCATTATCAAGAAAGGGCAATAACATTCCACTCAACGCAGCATCACAATGTATATAAAATTGATTAGGGTGATGTTCCAATAAGTGGCACACACGCTCAATATCATCAATTGCCCCATCCATTGTTGTACCAATATTAAGGTTAACAATCGCGGGTTTATCTACATTTTGGGCTAATTTCTGTGCTAATACTTCACAATCCATTTCTCCATTTGCTAATGTAGGAATAATGATAAAAGGTATTTTCATCATATAAGCCGCTTTGGGGATAGAATAATGGCTTGCTTCCGAAAAATATAAAACCCCATCTGGACAATGTTCCCGACCTATAAACATGCCATGAAAATTGCCTTCTGTGCCACCACTGGTCACATAACCCCAACAAGGATCAAGTTCATATAATTTGGCAAACCACTCGACGGCCTCTCGCTCAAAATCCTTAGAATGTAGCGACCAATCTGTTTGTACAAAAGGGTCACCGGCATTAATAATCGAATATTTAAAAAATTTTGTTAATGCACTGTAGTCATAATTCAAATTATCAGGATAACCAGCATAGTGTTGTGCTGCTTGCTGAATCTGTAGCTCAAAGGCTGCTAAACGTGAATGAACTTCAGACGACAACGTAGAATCAGGGAAATGCTGAGACATGTTGATATGGGCTTTATGGTGGGTAAAAAATTAAGATAACATGCAAATGATGTAACCAATAATAGAGGCTAATGACTTTAATTGTGTGCTTAACCTCTATTTTTAAATATTAATTAGCTAACTGCTTGTTTACAATGGTTTTGGGCATAAGATAGGATGCTAGGGCTTGTATTATCTGACCAAATAATCCCCCCTGTTTCTTCATTATGTTTAGCATAGCTTTCATCTTGCATTAAGGCTTTATGTGCTTTGGGCAAATTCCAAAACGGAATAGTTGGGAATAAATGGTGAATTAAATGATAATTTTCATTGTGCATACCCGTGAAAAACAGCTCAACTGGATGGCTATGACGGTTACGACTCATATATAAATTAGTATCATTTCCCATCAATGGATAATGTTCACTTAATTCGATAAACCAGCCAATAATTTGAAATGAGCTCAAGTAAGGCACTAACCAGAATAAAATAAGATACTCACCAACACCCATATAAATGCTTGCCGCCGTAATAACACCCCATAACAGTAACATTGCAAATAATTCAGATTGTCTCTTTTCTTCAAATAATCGGCGTACTAATAATGATTGTAAATAACTCGGGACTTTGGCTAATAATAACGGTGAGAAAATATATTTTTTACGGAAATTAGAGATGGTGTTATTTTCATATAATCCCTCACTTAAAGCATATTTATAATCAGGGTCTTTTTCAGGGTCTCCAAAATGAGCATGATGCTCATGTACATGGGATTTTTTGTAGGAGGTCATGGTTTGGAAAATTAAATAGCCTGATAAATAAGTGCCCATGATGTAATTAAGGGTTGAATTCTTTGCAATTGCGCCGTGAGCAGATTCATGCAATACCGTAGCTAAAGCCCTTTGACGAGAACCAATCATTAAAACAGCAAGCGGGTAAAAATACCAAGAAAAATACAGTGTAATAAAAACAGCAATGGCAACCACAAGTATATCTTCAATAAATGCTAGCCAACAGTGCCAATTATCTAAGACTAATAAAGATTTAAGTTCTTTCTTAATCTTGTCAGAAAACTTGTATCTAGTAATGTCTTTGCGCATGCTAGATTACCTCTCTTTTTAAAATTAAAATGGTTCACTACATTAATTTTTTTCGTAATTCTGGTTTCAATAAAAACAAGGGTAAGCCCCTGT
>JADGDW010000250.1 GCA_016744725.1 Candidatus Albibeggiatoa sp. nov. BB20
CTTTTCAAAGTCGGCCAAGAAAATGACAAATAGCCCAATGATAGCGATTTTGCTTAAATCAAGTAACAAACCAATAATGGCATAAACGAGTGATGAGAAGCCTTGACCAAATTCGCTATAAAAAATAATGTTACAGAGAATACCCATCACGACAAGGCCGGTTGCGATGAAAGTGAGAAAGCGTAATCGCCATTTACTGATCGCCAAAGCGGGTAATTGAATAACTGAATTAGGGAGTGATGCAGTCGTGTTCATAGCATTTTTCCCCAGTCACTGCTGTGTACACTGAGTCGAATACAATGGGCGTACAGCCAGTCAATACGCGGGTACACAGCTATGAACTGAGTTATTGACCTCCCTTTTTCGTTGAGTGGCGATGACCTCTTTGGTCAACCAAAGGGACGACTCGGATCGTGAAAGTGGGGAGTGCGGGCGGTAAATGGGGGCCGCTATGGTGTAGAGTGTAATAACTCATAAGTCACCTCTGTTTTATTGATTGGTGGGTTGTGATAGGGTTTGAACGGTGTATGTTCACCGTTTTACCCATTTACTTTTTATACGAATATCTTTACTATATGACACCCGTTATTATATTGGGTTATACCCATGAAAGTAGCGCATACTAACCGTAATTATGAGAGAAGTCAAATATGCCACGACGTGATGGAATAGAACGAATGTATCTTGAACTCCCTACAGATGAGGGATTAAAGGAAAGTCTTAAAGAAATGGCGGTTGCACATCGTCGTTCTTTAAATCAAGAAGTTGTTGAGATTTTGGTGCAAGCGGTAAATACTTATCAACTAACAAAACGCAAAAAAAAAGCCCGTGTCTAAATTAAACACGGGCCGTTGAAAATTCACTATGCCA
Organism: Candidatus Albibeggiatoa sp. nov. BB20; assembly: GCA_016744725.1. Taxonomy (GTDB): domain Bacteria; phylum Pseudomonadota; class Gammaproteobacteria; order Beggiatoales; family Beggiatoaceae; genus Albibeggiatoa. The sequence continues at coordinate 871 of JADGDW010000250.1, forward strand.
AATAACCTCGCTCATTTAGTAGTTCTTGCCGGAATATAAATGAGCAATTTTGAAAATCAAATAAATTATTTGGATAGACAAAAACGTAGAACGGTATTTATACCATATTTACTGCGTTATGTCTCTCCAAATTTGAGGAGATGACATGCAAATTAAAGATTCTCGTAAGTTCCATTTTTTTTGGGCACATAACATTGTTTTTGATGAATGGGGTTCTGTATTAAAACCTAATGGTATTGCTGTTTATTTGTGTCTTGTTAGGCATGCTAATCGAGATGGCACTTGTTATCCGTCGTTTAGCACAATAGCTAAAAAATGTGGTATTTGTCGTCGTACAGCTATTAATGTTGTTAATCAGTTAGTTGATTTAGGACTCGTTAAACGTGAAAGATGTAATAAACAGGGGAGTCAAGAAAAGATACCCAATCTTTATACTATTGTTGATTTGTCTTTAGTTAGTAGTGCAGGAGATGCACTAGGTAGTGCAGGAGATGCACTAGGTAGTGCAGGAGATGCACTAGGTAGTGCAGGAGATGCACTAGGTAGTGCAGGAGATGCACCCAAAGGAAACACAGAGAAGGAAACACAGAAAAGGAAACATAAAAAAGGACAGACAGACCGACAGACTAACCCACATTCTAAGTACGTGAATTGCAAAAACGATGCCAGTCAGTCGTCAGTCGTTTTAAATACTGATAACCAATCAGAAAAACCTCAATCTCAAAGTGATGCCTCTATCACACCAAGCAGGTCTACTGATGAATCATCAATCGCTTTAGATATTTCTAATTTGAAGTGGCCGAAAGCTTTAGAGCAAAACCAGATCGTCATGAAGGCCTTGGCTAAACTACCTGATGATCAAGCGCGTCAAGCAATACTTGATATTGTGGCCAAAAAGTTAGACAATGGCACGCTTCAAAAGCCAGTGTCTTTTTTAAGGAAAGTGGTTGACAATTACCTCATGGGTGATTTCACGCCTCTTGAGCGAACTTCAAGGGAAGTGAAAGGGTCATCTAATAAGGCGGCTGATAGGCAAGTTTACGCGCCTAATGAGTGCCCTTATTGTGATGAGCAGAATATACTCACTTATGAGGTTGTTAGAACTGGTGAGGTGCAACGTACATCGTGTAAGCATTACCACGATACGCCAGAGATTGGAATGAAACGGGGTTTAAGATGCGTCTCTCCGCGAGTGGGTAACAAATCTCAATTTAGGAGTATTGGTGAGATTTTGGAGTCGCGGGTCAAAGATGTGGATGAGGTGCCGTTTTGAATGATGAGATCAAGTATAATTGACTCAATGTTTTATAACTACAAGTTTATAAAAGGGTGCCCAATTTATTTCATTTTTTAAGGAAAATATATGAAAAAAATCTCAAAAATAATAGTATTTTTTGCTTTATGTTTTGGAGGATTGGTAAGTATTAACTTTTCCTTTGCTCAGTATATTGTATGTGAGCCAGTGACGGATTGTGGCTCAGGGTACTTGACAGTACCCGATCCAAACGATTGTCAAAAATTTTATACTTGTAGTGATTATACTCCTAGTTCTTCGTCTTCTTCTTGTGGCGATGGCTACTATTTCGAACCAGATACCCAAACATGTGAGGAAGGCGGAGAATGCACCTCACTCTCCTTTTGTTTTTTTGAACAAGAATGTGTAACCTGGTCAAACAAACCTTGCGTATTTCCCTTTAAATATGAAATCAATGGTCCTACATATACTGCTTGCCCTGATTATTCTAGGACTTGTGCTACTAAAGTTGACTCGAATTTCGTCCTAATAGTGGGGGGGCTTTGTAACCCGGATCCTATGGTATGTCCGTATGAGGAGTGACACGGGTCAAAGTGCAACATAATGAGTGTCTATGCCCATTATGTACTTTGCCTAACGTGCCACGGATGATTAAAAAGAAAAAAGGGGCCAGGCTCGAATTAATTCTGTCCCTTCTTTTCTTTAGCGAAACCCACCAATCAAAATAAAGAGCCCCAAGGCATAAGAAACCAAGGGGCTTTTTTAATTCTCAATAAAAATTCACAAGTGACTACCAACAACTTATCTTCAAATGCTATTGTATGATTTTCAAAACTCCATACCCAAAATAGCATTATCCACGTCTTCATGATCAAACGACAGATAGCAAATTGTCGATTGAATTGACTTGTGACCTAAAGCGTCCGCCACCTTCTGAATATCCCCCAGCCTTGTCTTCATTTCCTTTGCAAAGGTTTTGCGAAGCGTATGCGTACCCGTTTGACCAAAAATAGCGGCCTTCTCAAATAAACCCTTGATAATCTGCCACGCTCGCTGCCGCGTAATCGCCTTACTCCCCTTTGATTGCCTACCCACAAATATTGCACTCTCCAAACCAAAGCCCTTCGACAAAAGATAATCCGTCCACTCTTTGACGGCCATTTTTACCTTCCCATGCAGTACCTGAACCCTACCCGTTCCGTTTTTCGTATTGGCCGCTTTCAAGGCGACACGATCCAATACCGAACCATCCGGCGCAATCAAATCCCCAATCTTGAGACTCAAAAGTTCACTGACTCGAAAGCCCGTAGCCAGCCCCAGAAGGATCAATAAATTATCCCGTTGATTATGGGCAGCGGTGTTTAAAAGACGCTTCTTTTCATCATGATTGAGTGGACGACAGCCTTGCATAGCAAACTCCTGAATAATTCTGTTAAAACAATTATGGTTATTATACGTTTTTCTGGAGAAAATAGCAAGGTAAATTATCAAGAAAGTGGCTTGAATAGTGAGTTTCACCAACTATAAGTATGTCAAACTCAGGTATTTTGGAATGAGACAAATTAATTTTTAAAAAAATTAATGAAATCAATGGTTTGATAAACAATTATCAGCCGGTGATGGGCGCAGGAGGATGGGTAGTGATCAAGTGACCTAGTAGCACCCTTACTCAAAGTGGCGAGCGTGATCGGATGGGTGCGGCATTATAACCAGTGGTGGCAGCTCATATTTTTAATAAATTAATGAAATCAATGGTTTGATAAGCAATCATCGGTCGGTGATGCGCAGCGGGGTAGTGAGTGACTTGGTGACTTGGTGCCATGCCAACCAGTGACGGTGGTGACATCTCCTATGGGTAGGCGTGGGATTCTGATTAAGTTACTAAATCAGTTTCAGTAAACGGGAACTAACGCCCCCGTTTACCTGAATTACGCCCCTGATGAGAACGCCGGTGAGACTCACGCTTGCCACGACGTGCCCTCTGCTTATCTGAACACTTGCCTTTTCTAGCCATGATGAAATAAATAAAGAAA
>JADGDW010000075.1 GCA_016744725.1 Candidatus Albibeggiatoa sp. nov. BB20
GCGTAATCGTAGTACGATGATTGTGCATTGGATCATCTCTCCTTGGTGAGTAAATTATTTTATTATTAAATTATGATATGCCAATATAGTTTAACACAGAGTTTTCGCGATGGGGCTTTTCGGCCAATATGGTATTTTATGGTTAGTATAAAAATTATCAATTAATAAAAACACAATGTTTTGAACTGCTTAATTTTTCAAACTTACTTGGTTATTGTTTTATTTTAAGAGCGGCTAGATCGTACAATGATGCTATCAGCATTAAGGCAATGCTTACAGGGTTTGTTCAGAAAAAGGTGTTGGCTTTGGCGAGGATTTGTAGAAATACAGATTTTAGGCAAGATCAATTTTCACTCCAATAATTGAGTATTATTCTGTAATGAGCATTTGTTTTTGATTTAACAGTAGCGATGGATACAAACTTCAGTGTTTCTTGTAATATTATTATTTAATAAATTCAAGCATCTAATCTTTATTTTCAAGCGAAGTTCGAACTCGAATCTGACAAGAATCTAAATCCCCCGTATCATCGTTATAGCCCATGGCTTTCAAAGCTTTACACATCGACTGCATTTTTCTATCCATTATTTCAATATCATCCAACATGTGATCTATTGCGTGCTGCATGGGATCGACATCAGACACATCTATTGGCATTCCATACGCATCGAAAATTTTCTGCTCAATCATTTTTTTATGCGTAAGCTGATAATTTTCATCAATTTTAACAATCCGAGCAGGAATCCCGACCACGGTTGCTCCTGCGGGTACATCTTTGACAACAACTGCATTTGAGCCAATACGTGCCCCATCACCAATATGAATTGGCCCTAGCACTTTTGCGCCTGCACCAACAACCACATCACGTCCTAAAGTCGGATGACGCTTGCCTTTTTTCCAACTCGTCCCGCCTAAAGTGACACCATGATATAAGGTACAATCATTACCAATTTCAGCCGTTTCACCAATCACAATCCCCATGCCATGATCGATAAAAAACCGTTCCCCTATCGTCGCACCGGGATGGATTTCAATGCCCGTTAGCCAACGCGCAAATGTAGACGAAGTACGCCCCAACCAAAACCAACCCCCATTCCATAATTTGTGATTGAGGCGGTGAAATAAAATCGCATGGAGACCAGGATAATTAGTAATGATTTCAAAGCTGTTACGAGCGGCTGGATCACGTTCAAAAACGCAGTTGATTTCTTCTTTAAGTCGCGCAAACATGGTGGATTCTATAAGTTAGGTGTTGTTATTAATATGGTGATTTGAAAATCGAGTATAAAGTAATCTTTTCAAACACGCTCTAAAACTACTCGCATTTGCTGAATAAAACCCGCTGTACTAAATTGCTGTGCTGTCTGTTCACAGGTTTCACGCATTGCTAATGCCGTTGGCTTATCTAATTGCTGAATGGTTTGAATCAAAGTGGCTACATCAAAATCAGGCGGCAATAAAAAACCGGTTTGATTTGGAATAATCGTTTCTAATAAGCCACCCTCTGCAACACCAATCACAGGCTTACCTGCTGACATCGATTCGACAGGAGACATGCCAAAATCTTCATTGTGCGGTAAATAAATCGTTGCGATGGCATTGGCAATTAAATCTTGCAACTTGCTATCACTCAACCAGCCTGTAAATTGAATATTTTCTGCATCTTGGGCTAATTTTTTTAATTTAACTAATTCACTACCACCAGATGCAATGATAAGCTTTTTTTGTGGCAACAATTTGAAGGCTTGGACAATTTTATCAACCCGTTTCAATGGGTCTAATCGAGCCGTCGATAAATAGTAATCGCCTTGAGTTTGCCAATGGTAACATTGAATTTCACATGGTGGATAAATCACTGTAGAATCTTGATTTAAATAATGTTTAATTCGACGTTGGATGTTTTTTGAATTGGCAATAACCACATCCATTTGTCGCACCGCTTGTTCATAACGTGGCTGCAAATAGCAGATAAAGCCCTTGAGCAATGGACGTAAAGGCAAAGAAACTTGTTGTAAATAAAAATCTTTTTGATCGTAAACAAAACGCGGCGGGGTGTGACAATATAAAATATTGCGTCCATTCTGGTGATTTTGAATCGCAAGAGGGGTGTAAAAACCACTGTAAATCACTTGTTGATATTGGTTTAAAAATCCAGTTTGACCGCTGAATGCCCGGGCAAGCTGATATTGTCGCCACAATGGGATATTACTATAGGCTTTTAAATCATATTGATTTGTTAATTCTGCTAAAAAAGGATGTTCTGATTTTGCAAATCCATAGCCGATAGCACAATTTAAGTCACGCGCCAAAATACTTGATAAGCGGCCGCCCCCTTCTAAAGCTTCAAAATAATCGTGTAAAACCATTTGCATCGGACAATTATCAATTATCAACGAACAATTATCAATAAACAATTAACTTCATTTTAGGATTTTTGTTGGAATCCTATTTAGATGCTTAGCATCATTGGTTAATCCATACTATCAGTGAGAATTGAGCCACAATAAATACTGATAGATTATAAGTAAAACCGTTTCTAAGATTTCAAGAGTTGAGACCAATATAAAGTTTAAAAATCAATGTGATATTGAAAATAAAATTTATTGATTTTAAGTCTTATTTAGCTTTTACCTTAGGTTAAAAATAAACCCTACAATTTGTTTGATTTTTCAACATTTTTGCTTCTATTCTTATAAACGCTTACAATGCAGCTCGTGTTTAGCAGCCTGTCAATTTATCCTAGACATTGCTGATAAATCTCGATATATTAGCAACTGCTAATTTATTTTTTAACTTATGTTAAAAGTTCTTTAATAGCTTTGTTTTTAAAGTTGTTTTAAACCAAGATAAAGCTGAGTTGAAAGACGATGAACGAACAAAAAATACCTATCAAAGACGTTGAGCAAAGCTTATACGCTAAGCGAGAAAAAATTTACCCACGCATTGTGCTGGGCACATTCACTCGTTTAAAAGCCCTAAGTGGTCTCATTTTACTGGGCATATTTTACATATTTCCTTGGCTACAATGGGGTGATCGGCAAGCAGTACTTTTCGATTTACCTGCCCGCCAATTCCATGTTTTTGGTCTAAGTTTCTGGCCACAAGATTTTATTTATCTGGCTTTTCTGCTGATTATCGCTGCGATGAGTTTGTTCTTTTTCACTGCACTTGCGGGTCGTTTATGGTGTGGTTATGCCTGTCCGCAAACAATTTGGACTGATGCCTTTTTGTGGATGGAACGCCTAGTTGAAGGTGACAGACCTAAACAGATAAAATTAGATAAAGCCCCAATGAGCTTTCACAAATTCAGACTTAAGTTTACGAAACAACTTATGTGGATTGCCTTCGCTTTATTTACAGGCTTTACCTTTGTTGGTTTTTTTACGCCGATTAGAGAGTTGTATAGTTCTATTGTAGCTGTTGATTTAACTGGTTGGGAAACCTTCTGGCTATTTTTCTACGGCTTTGCAACTTATGGTAATGCGGGCTTTATGCGGGAACAAGTCTGTATGTACATGTGTCCGTATGCACGTTTTCAAAGTGCCATGTTTGATAAAGATACCATGATTATTGCTTATGATGAAAAGCGAGGTGAGCCACGCGGTTCTCGTAAACGTGACGAAGATCCCAATGAAAAAGGCTTAGGCGACTGTATTAATTGTACCTTGTGTGTACAAGTATGTCCTACGGGTATTGATATTAGAAATGGCCTTCAATATCAATGTATTAGCTGCTCAGCCTGTATTGACGTATGTAATGATGTGATGGATAAAATGGGTTATCAACGTGGTTTAGTCCGCTATACCACAGAGCATTCTTTGCACAATGAGACGACTCATGTTGTTCGTCCACGGGTTTTTGTTTATGCCACAATTCTGCTGCTATTGATGGTGGGTTTGGGTTATTCAATTAGCCAACGTATAGGCATTGAGCTGGATGTATTGCGTGACCGTAGTGCGCTGTATAAAGAGACACCTGAAGGCAATATCAAGAATGTTTACACCTTGAAAATCACCAACAAAGATGATGAGGTTCATGCTTATGATTTATCGGTCACAGGTATTGAGGGTGTACAATTATTCAAGCCTGATAGCATTATTGTTGAATCTGGAAAAATCCAAAATGTAACTGTTTCTTTGATTGCAAATCCTCATGAGTTAGGAACACGTAGTGCTGAAGTCATGTTCACATTAACTTCAAAAGAAGATGCTGATTTGACTATTACTGAAGATGCACGCTTCTTAAGTCCGATGAAACGTTAGATATAGTTGAAATCCATGTTACATCTTAGGGCTGGTCGTTCTTTAAAAGAGCTGCCAGCCTTAATTGTTTATAAGAATACAGCGGCGATTATCTTAGTCATTATGCGTTCCAATTTGGCGTAATTCTTTTTTTTAATCACATGGTGGATTCATTGTAAACTGTTACAGATGTTAATTTTAAATATAGTCAATTCTATCTTGGGTGTTAGGACTGGCAGTCCTGTTATTATTTAAATATCAATCAGTTTTGAAATCTAGGATTACCAGTCCTGTATCACTTTAAAGTAAAATGACTATAGCTACAATTCTACAAAGACAAATTCTTATGTAACACTTAAAAAGAAAATCTCTACAGCTGCAAAACCACCTCTTTTGCTCACACCCATATAGTCATGCCAATAATCATATAATGTTTGAATTTATTTTAAACATAAAAAAAGCCACACTACTCAAACGCAGTTGTCGCGCTGAATAGCATGGCTTCATCTCATAGCTGATTTATTATGTTAATGCAGTTCTTCATTGCATGACCAAATTAATTGCCTTTATTATCCATCATGGTTTGTAAACTTTTCATCAAATCAATCGGCAATGGGAATGCGATTAAATGGGTTTTACTGTCACTCGCAACATCACTCATGGTTTGTAAATAACGCAATTGAATTGCTTCAGGCTGTTTTGCCAATATTTGGGCTGCCTCAAGTAATCTGTTTGCTGCTTGTGACTCACCCTCAGCATGGATCACTTTTGCACGTCGTTCACGTTCTGCTTCAGCCTGACGCGCCATAGCCCGGATCATACTTTCATCCAAATCCACATGTTTAATTTCAACGTTGGCAACTTTGATGCCCCACGAATCGGTTTGTTTATCTAAAATTTCTTGAATATCTCGGTTTAATTTATCACGCTCTGACAGCATTTCGTCCAACTCATGATGACCTAATACAGAACGCAAAGTTGTTTGAGCTAATTGACTGGTGGCTTGAATATAATCTTCTACTTGAATAATCGCTTTTTCAGGTTCTATAACACGGAAATATACCACAGCATTGACTTTAACCGATACATTATCCCGCGACATCACATCTTGGCTGGGGACATCCATCACAATAGTACGCAAATCCACTTTAACAATTTGTTGCAATCCTGGAATCACAATTACTAAGCCAGGCCCTTTAACTCCTTGATAACGTCCTAAAAAGAATACAACAGCTCGTTCATATTCACGTAATATACGAATCATATACATGAGCAAGCCACCTAATACAAATAGCAACGGGATAATCGCATTAATTAATAAACCCATGATGAAAACTCCTCTAAAATGAACATTTTCTATTAATGTAATTCGAAATTACTCCAAACTCTGCTTCTAAGCAATGCCTTTTTTATAAATTTGTTTCAATCATGAAAAATCCAGATAAAACCAGATATTGAAGCTTTTTTATACTAGGCTCACACATGCATATAAACATTCTATTGAGTTTTTTTATCATCTATGATTCTTTTTTATGGCGTTATAGATTAGACTATGTAGGTTGTATAAATAAATCTTTTCGTTTTTATAAACTGAAGTGAATAGTTAGGAGGACCGTAAATGCCAGAGCATATTAAAACGCCTGAAGGTGGTACAAAGATTACTGTTGAGAATGGAAAATTATCTGTTCCTAGTAATCCTATTTTAGGTTACATCGAAGGCGATGGAATTGGTCCTGATATTACGAATGCTTGTTTACGAGTTTGGGATGCCGCAGTAGAAAAAGCATATGGCGGTGAACGCAAAGCCCATTGGATGGAATTATTCATGGGTGAAAAAGCAGCGGGCATCTATGATGGTGATTATTTCCCTGCTGAAACTTTAGAAGCCTTAAAAGACGTTATCGTTTCTGTCAAAGGTCCTTTAACAACGCCTGTTGGTGGTGGTTTCCGTTCTTTAAACGTCGCTTTACGTCAAGAATTAGACTTATATGCGTGTGTACGTCCTGTTCGTTATTATGAAGGCGTACCTTCTCCACTTAAAAAACCAGAAGAAGTGGACGTCATTATTTTCCGTGAAAATACAGAAGACGTGTATGCAGGTATTGAATATCAATCAGGCTCTGATGAAGCTAAGAAAGTAGAAAAATTCCTTAAAGAAGAAATGGGCGCAAAATTCTTTGATGATGCAGGTATTGGTATTAAACCAATCAGTGCATTTGGTACAAAACGTTTAGTACGCAAAGCGATTCAATACGCAATTGACCATAACCGTGAAAGTGTAACCTTAGTACATAAAGGTAACATTATGAAATTCACAGAAGGTGCGTTCCGTACTTGGGGTTATGAAGTTGCGCGTGAAGAATTCGGCGACTATACCATTACTGAAGAAGAATTATATAGCAAACATGGTGGCAAACAGCCTGAAGGCAAAATTGTTGTTAAAGACCGTATTGCTGACATTATTTTCCAATTAATGTTATTGCGTCCTTCTGAATTTGACGTATTAGCAACAATGAACTTAAATGGTGATTATTTATCTGATGCGATTGCGGCTGAAGTTGGCGGCATGGGTATCGCACCAGGTTCAAACATGGCAGATAACGTTGCTGTATTTGAAGCCACACATGGTACTGCGCCTAAATATGCCAATTTAAATAAAGTGAACCCCGGTTCATTATTATTCAGTGGCGTTGATATGTTGGAATACATTGGCTGGAAAGAAGCTGCTGATTTAATCCGTGCAGCATACCCAGTTGTGATTGGTGAAAAAATTGTTACTTATGATTTTGCTCGCCAAACTGAAAATGCAACAGAAGTTGGCACAAGCCAATTTGCTGATGCGTTAATCCAACAAATTAATGGTGGTATTGATTTAGAAAGCTTCCGTAAACAACGTGAAGAAAAAATCAAGCAAGAACGTAAGGACCGTGAAATTCGTCGTATGTCTGACCCAAGCGCTGAAATTGAAGCAGGTCGTACACCACATACTGTGGGCGAAATCATGGCAACTAAATTGATTACAATTAAAGCTGATGATACTGTTGAAACAGCCGTACATGTGATGAATGAAAATGACATCAGCGGTATTATCGTTGAGCCTGATAATGATGGTGTATGGTCAATGTTGACTCAAAATGATGTTGTGACTAAAGTCATGCACAGCAACAGATCGCCTGCGTCTGTAAAAGTAATTGAAATTGCAAACAAACCATTACGTATGGTACCTGTTGATACTTCTTTACATGAATGCGTTGATATCATGACTGATAACAAAATCCGTCGTGTGATTGTAGAAAAAGCAGGCAAACCTTTAGGTATTGTGACTTATTCTGATGTATTCCGTACAGTTGATAAGTTTGGTTGGGTTCCTGTCGATTTATAATCCATCCTGAATAGATAGGGTGCAACTAGAGCTGTTCTATTTGCGCCTTATCTGTTTTCTACACTCCCTTCAAATCCTCTAAATTTACTCAAATTATGTGATAGACTAAAACGATCTTAAACAGACTTAAAGAAAATGGTTTATGGGTGATTTTAATTCTATCCAACAGGTTGCGGTTTGGATATTACCAATCTTATTTGCGATTACATTACACGAAGCTGCACATGCACTCGCAGCATATAAGTTAGGTGATAAGACAGCTTATCAACAAGGCCGTCTTACACTCAATCCCATCAATCATATCGATCCTGTTGGTACAATTGCGATCCCAACCTTGTTAATTGTCCTAGGCTCACCTTTTCTATTTGGCTGGGCGAAACCTGTTCCTGTTAATTGGGGTAATTTGAATAACCCAAAGCGTGATATGGCTTTAGTCGCGCTAGCAGGGCCTTTATCTAATTTATTGATGGCAATATTATGGGTTATAATCATTAATATAGGTTTATTACTGGTGTCTTCCTGGCCAATGGTAAAATTTCTGATTTACACAGGACAAGCAGGTGTTCTTGTTAACCTTGTTCTGATGATATTGAATTTACTGCCAATATTGCCTTTAGACGGTGGCCGTATTTTATTTGGATTGCTACCACACCGTTTAGCTTATAAATATGGACAATCAGAGCCTTATGGATTTTTTATTCTTATTGGGCTACTTGCGACGGGCATACTTGGTCAAGTCATGATGCCATTAATTAAGGTTTCTTATGCAGGTCTTATGATGCTTGTTCTTACTTAATTTTTAACTATATGAAATCAAAAATCACAAAGTTATTTTACTTTGGTGCTTAAGTTGCTTAGAATCTGCATAAATCACTTTAGGTATGTTGACATGTTGTTGGCTCATCGTTCACACCAAGATATACAAATTATTAATTTAGACGGCAGTTTAACGCATAGCTATGCGCCTCGGGTTCGTTGCCAGCTCACTCAGCTTATAGAAGAGACATCACCTTTTGTGATCCTTGACTTGGAAAAACTTCAATATGCAGATGCTCGTGGTATATCCACTTTTATTACAGCAGCCAATGTGGCCAAGAGCCATTATGGAGAATTGGTATTGCTTAATATAACACCTGCTGTACGCACCATTATTGAGCTTACTCGCCTGCATCATGAAATACGTATTTTTGCAGATAAATTCGCTGCACTTGAAGATTTACAGCAAAAAGCCCTCCTCAGCCCTAATAACAAAACGACTACTTAAAAAGTTCAGCTATAATGCTCAAGACATTGATTTATCTGACATTGATGATTATCAGCTTAGCAGCTTGCGCACCGTCTCCTGTTACTATCCCCGATAATTTTCAACCTTCATCAAAAACGATACAGCCAGAATCCAGCTCTCCTGAAGTGCTATCTGCATTTCAAGAAGACTTTTTTGCTGAACAAGATGATGATGCTGTGTCAGGTTATTTTATTGGTGCGGGTGATGAACTGAGTATTCAGGTATGGGGCTATCCTGAATTGTCAGGTAAACATGTGGTTGGCCCTGATGGTGTGATTACCTTGCCATTGGTGGGGAGTTTTGGAATTATAGAATTAACTCGAGAACAAGCCGCCCGTGCCATTCGGCAAAAGTTAACAGATACTTATTACGCTGATTTATCAGTGACAGTGCGAGTAGATGAATATGCCTCAAATCGAATTTTGATATTAGGTCGAGTACGTAAACCCGGTTCTATCAAATTTGGTATGACTGCACCGACATTGCTCGAAGCCATTGCATTGGCAGGTGGCACAACCATTCCGAGTAAACTATTATTACCGGGGGAAACCTTGCCATTCACGCGCTGTGCGATTTTTCGAGACCGAGATAAAATTGTCTGGTTAGATTTAGAACCGTTATTAATGGGGCAAAACCTCAATCTAAATTTAAAGCTAAAACGTAATGATATTGTCTATATTCCAGAATTGCGTGAAAAATTGGTCTATGTTTTAGGTGCAGTAAATAAACCCGGTGCATTTCCACTCACAGCCAATACTTCATTTTTGGAAATGTTAGCCAAAGCGGGTGGACCCTCGCGTGATGCAGCACCGAGTAAAATTAATATTATTCGCCCTAGTGAAAAAGTGAATACTGCAATTGATTTGGATGATTTGCTAGAGGGTGACAATAAAGTGAACATCAGTTTACAAGAAAATGACATTATTTATGTACCAACCAATATGTTGTCCAAAGTGAATTATGCGTTTGGTTTCTTAACGCCGTTTAGTCAAATTTTAGGGATTTATGCTGATATTGAATCAATTCGAGCAAACCGTCAGTTACGCAGTATTGACCAAGAAAATGCACGACTTGAATCTGAAAAAGAGACTCTTGAACAACAACAGCAAGAGTTTGAACAAAATCAAGTTTTAGAATAAACAGTTATGAATTTTGCAGATACTTTAGCTGATTCAGTAATTTATTTGGTATTGGTTTGTTGATCGCTATACCCTATTCAAGGTTTTTAAGAGTAAGATTTAACTATGGCATCGGAAAATTCGCCCGCACCTACAAGTAGCTTTAACCCCATAATGAGCTTATTACGCTATAAATGGTTATCGTTATCCTTGTTGCTATTGATTGGTGTATTCGGTTTTTTTATTTTGCAGCAAAAAACCAGTGTGCCAAGCTATACAGTCCATGCAAAACTGCTTGTTTCACCTAAATTTATCAATAATTTAACCGCTGACCGTAGTTTTAATTTGCTTGGAAATCAATACTTTTTATATGTTGTACAGCAAGAAGAATTAATTAAACGCGCGGATACGTTGCAAGAGACATTACGCCAGCCTGAAGCCGCTAAACATTGGTTGCACCCTAATGAAAGTGTTGAATCGGGTGCTGTGCGCTTACGTGTTAGTTTAAATACTAAAAGTAAGCCGCGTAAAAATCCGTTTATCACTCTGACACTGAGAAGTTCAAAACCTGATGGCCTTGCCATTATATTGAATACATTGATGAAAGTGTATATCAAAAAATCCCAGCAAGAGTATTTCTATGACAGCACAGGACGAATTCAGCGTCTATTAACCCGTAAAGAGCAATTATTAGCCGCTATTGAGCAAAAACGGGTTGAACGTAACAAAATTGCTGAAGATTTAGGCGTAACCACTTTTAATGGCACTGCTTTAAACCCTTACGATCAGATTCTCATCGATAGTAATAAAGCCTTTACCCGCGCCAGAAGAGCACGAGTTGAAGCAAATGCACAGTTCAAAGCATTAGATGAACGGCGTGGTTATAAAAGCCAATCCGCTTTGGATAGCATGGTTGAGGCAGAATTAAATAATGACTCTGTATTAAAGAGTACCAAAACTAATTTGATGCGCAATCGTTCTGAGCGACTGGCTGATGTGTTTGGCATGAAGTCTTCGCATCCTGAGCGACAACGTGCGGATAAAGATGTTGCCGCCATTGATAAATACTTACAACAAATCGAATCAGACTACGCTAAAAACATTCGTCGTCGTATTTTACGTGACCATCAAGCACGGGTATATCAAGCCAAGCAAATCGAACAAGCTTTAGCTGACGAGGTGACGCGCCAAAGTGAATTAGCCACCCAATATTCCAATCGTTATAACCAAGCATTAGTGATTACCAATGAAATTGAGCGAACTGAAAAACAACTGACCGCAATCAGTGATAGAATTGACTTTTTAGCTTTAGAATCAGAAGCTCCTGGCTTTGTCCGTGTTGATACTGAAGCCAAAATTCCACGCGTAACGCAAGGCAGCACCAGCAAGAAATTAATTGTATTACTCGCAGGCTTAGCTTTTGCGCTTAGTATTGGTGTACCAATTTTACTGGATACTTTAGACCGTCGGCTACGCTCGCCAAGTGATATTCATCGGGTATTGGGCTTCCCGCCACTGGCTTGGGTTTTGGAGCAAAAAGATAAACAAACTCAACAGTTATCACTAGATAATTTACGCCGCCTTGCTTTGATTTTAGAACGAGATAAAAAAGGGCATAAAACCTTATGCTTTGCTCTGACTTCGGTTAAACCCGGTGGCGGTACGAGTACTTTAACTTTAGAATTAGCCAGAATGCTAACCCAACTTGGAATTAAAACCTTAGCAGTTGAACTGAATGCGTTTAAGCCAGATACGCGTTTTATAGGCACTCAAAATCAGGGCTTAACCGATATTTTAACCAGTGAACATTTAATTTTAAGCCAATTGCAAAATATGATCGTTCCTGCAACCGCCACATTACCTGACCGTTTGCCTGTGGGAAATAAACATAGTGACCACTTAGTTACTTATGGTCGTTTACCCGAAGTGCTAGACCATTTGAATGAATACTATGACTTGATTTTAATCGACAGTCCGCCTATTTTATTATCAGCCGATGCGGAGCTATTAGGTGAAGTCTCAGGTGGCGTATTGTTGGTGATTGAAGCCAATAAAGTTAATCCTGGGGAATTAAAACGCGCGGCACACTTACTTGAACGCTTAGACCCGCCTGTTGTGGCAGCCGTATTAAACCGAGTCAAACCATTCAAAGGCGGGGGCTATTTTGCAGAATTGTTAAAAGAACATGCAACACGCTCAAAAGTAAAACCAAGCCTACTTAAACGATTATTGTGGGGATAAAACATGGATGTGCCTCTGTATTATATTTTACACAGTAGTAATTTATATGGCACAGAAAAAATGGCTTTAGCAACCTTAGAAAGTTTACGCAGCCAATATCGCCCTGTTTTGCTTACCCCTCCCGGCGTTGTTGTTGAAGAAGCACAGCGACGCGGCATTTCAGTTCATTGTTTCTCTAGCTATTCCCACTTAATTAAATTGATACGTAGCCTTATTGCTGAGCAGAAGCAACTGGTTTTTATGTCAACAGGCGTGCGCTACTCACTGATATTGTGGGGCTGGAATTTATTTTATCGACGCAAAATCATTCATTTGCAAATGGTACATGGCGGGGCGGATGAATGGCATAGTTATGGACGGAAATGGTTATTGAACCCGTTCTGCATCACATTTATTGTCAATTCAAAATTTGTCTATCAAAAATTATTATATCATCGGGTCAAGGCAAATAAGATTCAGCTAATCGAGAATTTTTTAACAGAACAACAGATACTGAACTCGCCTAAACATCCTGAGTTCAAATCTGAAAATAAATTACAAAATATTATTGTTGTTTCACGGATTGATCCACTTAAGCGGGTTGATTTACTGCTACAAGCGATTCGTTATGATCCACGCCTAAAAAAACTCCAGTTTAATATTTATGGAATGGGAACCGAGCTACCTACTTTACGCCGCCAAGCCATGATTTGCTGTCCTAATGTGCAGTTCTGTAATTATATCGAAGATATTTCCCACGCTGTTGCAGAAGCCGATTTATTATTACATTTGTGTCCCAGTGAGCCATTTGGTTTAGCCGTGTTGGAGGCAATGGCAGCACGCGTGCCCGTTTTAGTGCCGAATACAGGAGGCGTTGCTAGTTTGGTACAACACGAGATTTCAGGCTTCCATTTTCAGGCCAATGATGTCAAACATTTAGCCCAAACTTTGTTAGATTTATCCAGAAAGTCGATGCCTGAATTTAATGAAGTGACTCAACAAGCTTATCTAAGTTTAGAAACCCGTTTTTCTGAACAACATTGCCAGGCTGAATATATTGCTTTATTGAATAAACTAATACAGGATTGAAAAATATTGGGTTGCAGCTTATCTTTTTAATCCTTAGCATAAGTTAAATTATTTAACTCACTTTGGAGAAATCAACATGAAACGGATGATTTTAGGTTTGGCACTTTCTAGTATTTTGTTTGCACCAAGTATTATGGCTGCAAATGAACCTGTATTATCAGAAGCGGCACTTGAAGCGAAGTTAAATACCCATCGAGCGGCTCTGAAAAGTTTCATGAAGAAGTTGCAAAGTAAATTATTGGCTTCGATATCAGAAGGTGGCCCTGTTGGAGCATTATCGGTCTGTAATGAGGCCTCCCCTATGATTACTCAGCAAGTCTCAAATGATTCTGGTATTAGTTTGAAACGCACCAGCTTGAAAATACGCAACCCTAGTAATGCACCTGATGAATGGGAATTAAAAGTATTGCAGGACTTCGAGCAACGCAAGGCTGCGGGTGAACAATTCAAACAGTTACAATATTCAGAGTTTGTCGAAGTCGACGGTCAACAGGTTTTGCGTTATATGAAAGCGATTCCAGTAATGGAAAAATGTTTAGCGTGTCATGGCGAAACCATTGCAGCACCGATTGCTGAACGGTTAAATGAGCTTTACCCAGACGATCAAGCGCGTGACTTTAAAGCAGGTGAGATTCGTGGGGCATTCAGTACCCAAGAAATTTTGAAATAACAGAAATTTAAAGATGGTAAGTCAATCAAAACGTACCATCTTATTTAGAACTAATCGTCTTTTTTCTTGTCATCTTTGGGTGTATCTTCAGGGGAAGGTAGGGTTGCACGGAAAAAGCTATCCTGCATATCTTTCCATAAATTAATATTTTGGTCAGCAATATCAGTCATAAATGACAAAGGGTTGTACATTTTTTCTCGTAATTCTTGCTGTTGTTTAGAAAATACAACTAAACTTCTTTCAAAGTAGTTGGCGACAATACCTTGTAATGTATCACCATAAAAACGAATCAATTGGGCTAATACTTCGCTACTAAAAATCGGTTCGCCTTCTTCTTCTTGTTCTAAAATAATTTGTAATAAAATACTGCGGGTGATGTCTTGTCCCGTTTTTGCATCTTGAATCTTAAAAGAAACATGATCCATGACTAACGTTTTTACGTCGTCCAAAGTAATATAGCTGCTAATCGTTGTATCATATAAACGTCGATTAGGATATTTCTTTATAATGCGAGGTTCTTCACCACTGACTTTGACCATTACACACAACCCACTTATGGAGTTAAAAAAGCTCTTTTTAGAATATGATATTGTTTAATATCGTGATGGCTTAAATAGTAAAAATTTACTATCACCATCTGTTTTGTGTCAGGATGCCCATGATATTATTAATCACACACATCCTAACAAAAACGATTGCTTAGCGTTCAACAGCTAACGCAACACCTAGACCGCCACCAATACATAAAGTCGCTAAACCTTTGTTTGCGTCACGGCGTTTCATTTCGTGTAATAAATCAACGAAAATACGCGCACCCGATGCACCAATAGGATGACCGATGGAAATAGCACCACCATTCACATTGATTTTAGATAAATCCCAACCTAATTCACGGTTGACAGAAATCGCTTGAGAGGCAAATGCTTCATTGGCTTCAACTACGTCTAAATCCTCGTGTGTCCAGCCTGCTTTGTCTAAACATTTACGTGTTGCAGGGATTGGACCTGTACCCATGATGCGAGGTTCAACACCTGCGCTAGCATAAGATACGACGCGACCTAAAATTTCTAAACCTAATTCTTTCGCTTTAGATTCAGACATCATCATGACCGCTGCTGCACCATCATTAATACCTGAAGCATTACCCGCAGTCACTGTGCCTTCTCTGTTGAAAGCTGGACGTAATTTGCCTAAGGCTTCAGCCGTAACACCTGCGCGTGGGAATTCATCTGTATCAAATACAACAGGATCGCCTTTGCGTTTAGGAATTGTAATCGGTACGATTTGATCGTTGAAATGACCTGCTTTTTGTGCCGCTTCAGCTTTTTGCTGTGAGCTTGCTGCAAATTCATCTTGATCTTGGCGCGTGATATTAAAATCACCTGCGATATTTTCTGCAGTCACGCCCATGTGATAATCATTGAAACTATCCCAAAGACCATCTTTAACCATGGTGTCTTCCATTGTCCAAGGACCCATGCGTTGACCGTTACGAGAATTAGGCACAACATGTGGAGACAAACTCATATTTTCTTGACCACCAGCAATTACAACTTCAGCATCACCACATTTAATTGCTTGGGCTGCTAAGTGCATTGCTTTTAAGCCGCTGCCACAGACTTTATTGATTGTGAGTGCAGGACACGTCACAGGCAAGCCCGCTTCAATCACTGCTTGACGTGCTGGATTTTGACCGACACCGCCTGTTAAAACCTGACCTAAAATCACTTCATCGACGAGTGCAGGGTCAATATTAGTGCGTTCTAATAGTCCCTTAATCACTGCTGCACCTAAAGATTTTGCGGGAATCGATGCCAATGTGCCGTTAAAGTTGCCGACGGGGGTACGAGCTGCTGCTACAAAAACCACGTTTTCCAAGCGACTATCTCCTGTTATGAGGTTGTTATGATTATGATGGTTGGTTCAAGATAGTATGAATTCACCATCATAACAAATATTGCGCTGCACAAAAAGTGATTTTTATCATTTTAAGCGTGCAATTGCACCAGAAAATTTGAATAGGGTATAAAAATAATACCGAGTATTTTAATAAGCTTAGTTCATGAGAGACATTTCAGATAAGGCCAAGAGTAGCTTATCAATATCTTGTATTTCATGTTGGGCTGACAAGGTGATTCTAAGTCGTGCGCTATTTTGTGGCACTGTGGGAGGACGAATCGCTGTAACTAAAATACCTTGTTGATATAATGCTTGACTGGCATTGAGTGCAAGTTGGCTGTCTTTTAAAACAATAGGTTGAATTGGAGTGATTGATGGCATGAGTAGAATGCCACGCTTTTCAGCTTCCGCTTTAAAATAGGCAATATGTTGTTGTAACTTCTCACGCCGCCAATTGTCGCGTTGGATTATTTCTAAACTTTTGCCTAATGTAACTGCTAAAGCAGGCGGTAAGGCTGTGGTATAAATATAGCTGCGGGCGAGTTGAATCAATGTTTCGATTAATAATTCACTGCCTGCCACAAATGCCCCGAATATGCCAAATGCTTTACCCAATGTACCTACTATAATCGGCACATCATCGCTTGAAAGATTAAAATATTCTATGCTGCCACGTCCTGCTTGTCCTAACACGCCAATACCATGTGCATCATCCAGCATTAACCATGATTCAGATTGTTTGGCTAATTGAGCTAATTTTGGTAAATCTGCAATATCACCATCCATACTAAAAACCCCATCAGTTGCAATTAATTTGTGCACCGCGTTAGATTTAGCTAATGATGTTGTTAATTGTGCAATATTATTATGTGCATAGCGATGCAATTTCGCACGGGATAAAATCGCCGCATCAACTAAAGAGGCATGGTTTAATTTATCTAAGAAGATTGCATCTTGTCGGCCAAGTAATGCACTAATCACCCCTAAATTTGCCATATAGCCTGTTGAAAATAATAAGGCTCGTTCTGTTCCCATGAATTTAGCAAAATCAGATTCTAAAGCCTCATGTGCGGCACTATGTCCTGTGACTAAATGCGATGCACCACTGCCAACACCATAGTGTTCAACTGCTTGTTGTAAGGTGGTTTTTAATTCTGAATGCGATGCTAAACCGAGATAATCATTACTGCAAAAATTTAAATAAGCCTTGCCATCAATTAATAATTGCGTGGTTTGTGCTGAGTCATGGGTTTTTCGAGTCCGATATAAGGCATTCTGTTGACGTTGTAATAGTTGTTGTTTGAGGTAGGATTGCATTTTTAAATTTATGATATGAATGATGAATAAAGCATCAAACCTTCACCAAGGAAAGATAATGATTTGATTTTAAATGAGTAATTAAAACGGATTTTTTGATAAAATCAATGAATTACATTATATTCCAAAAACAGGTGAAGGCATTGAAACATGGCTAGATTTTTTTATGATTCAATTGGAATCTAAATTAAATTTGATCCACTCATTATTTTTTGCAGAGTGCATATTTTTGTTGAGTTTCTTATAAACTATCATATTTGGAGTTGTTAGATCGTTAAAAAATTGTTTATATTGATGCTAACAATCATATAGAAAAAATTAGATTAGCACTATAAAGATAAAAACTTATAAATTAGAAGGTTATTATGAAATTACCTAATACTATAGCAATGCTTGATGCTTTGATTTCCATGCCATCTGTCAGTTGTGTCAACCCTAATATTGACCAAAGTAATCGTCAAGTTATCGAGTTACTTGCAACTTGGTGTCAGGATTTGGGATTCAGTTGTAACATTCAACCGATACCTGATCGCCCAGATAAATTTAATTTAATTGCGACTTTAGGACAAGGTGAAGGCGGATTAGTCTTATCAGGTCATACCGATACTGTGCCTTATGATTTAGAGCAGTGGGATGTGAATCCATTTAAACTCACGGAAAAAGATGGGCGGTTTTATGGTTTAGGCACGAGTGATATGAAAGGTTTTTTTGCCTTGGTATTGAAGGCTGTGCAGCAGTTTGATCCGAAACAATTTAAGCATCCATTGATTTTGTTAGCGACGGCTGATGAGGAAAGCGGTATGGATGGGGCGAAGGCCTTGCTTAATACTTGGAAGACGGGTGCAAAACATGCGATTATCGGTGAGCCAACCAATATGCGACCGATTCGAATGCACAAGGGTATTTTTATGGAGGCGATTCATTTACATGGTTTGGCCGGACATTCCAGTGACCCAAGTTTGGGTAACAATGCTTTAGAAGGGATGCATCTTGTTATTGCGGAACTGTTGAAATGGCGGCAGCAATTGCAAGCAACTTATCAAAACCCTTTATTTCAAATACCTGTACCGACGTTGAATTTAGGTCATATTCATGGTGGCGATAATCCTAATCGGATTTGTGGTGGTTGTGAATTGCAGATTGATTTACGCCCATTGCCAAATATGGATATTGATGAGTTACGGGCAATGTTGCATCAAAAAGTAAAACAAGCCGTGGCAGAAACAGGCTTAGGCGTTGAATTCACTGCACTATTTGATGGCATTCCCGCAGTGGAAACCGCACAAAATGCGGAAATTGTACAAATTACTCAAAAATTGACTCAACATGAAGCTGAAGCGGTCGCGTTTGCAACAGAAGCACCTTATTTACAGCAATTGGGGATTGAACCTGTGGTGTTAGGGCCAGGGGATATTGCGCAAGCACATCAACCTAATGAGTTTATCAGTGCACAACGTTTACAACCGATGACAGATGTTTTAGTAAAACTTATTAAGCATTTTTGTTTGTAACTTGGAGATTATCAAATGACTGATACTCATCCATTTTTTAGATTGGTTTGGCGTATTAATGGTTTAATTATATTTGTTGTGGGCATATTGACGATAGGGGTGTTAATTTTTCTAAATTACCAGCTTTTTCATGAAATATTTGGGGTTCACGATGTATCAAGCGTTATCAATGTTGAATCTGAACAATCTGGAGAAATAGAGCAGAATTGGTCCTATGGTTCTATGTTGAAGGTTCAAGGCAGCCCTTATTTAATGTTGCCTTTAGAGTTAAAGCAAAATTATAAACAGACGTATTATGATAAATCGGCTTCATCAACTCTCAATTATTTATTTGTGAATGGTGAAAATAATAGCGAACAAAACTTGTTATTTGATAAAAATCAGTATCTTATTAATAGTTATTATTTATTATCTGAGCCAAGTGATAAAAATGATAGCCCTGTCATTGCTATATTGTTTCAAGTCATCAAAACGGATTCTAATGAGGATAAGCGTTTGAGCCATGCAGATTTAGTGACAATAGGTATTTCCAAGCCCAATGGTACAGCTTATCAAGAGATTATAAGCAATGTGAATCAGCTTGTTGGCCATCAAATGATTGATAAAAATACATTATTGCTTTTATACCATGAAGGGCAAGACATATTTTCGGTGCATATTGATTTAACTGATTTTAGTCTGCGTAATAAGGTGATGTTGCCAAAACAACCACTTGTTGGTATTCATTAGTTTTATATGATAGGGTTTTGAGTTATTGGCACTTTCTATAGTCAATTCTATCTTGAATGTTAGGACTGTCAGTCCTGTTATTTTTTAAATATCAATCAGTTTTAAAACTTAGGACTGCCAGTCCTGTATCACTTTAAAGTAAAACGACTATATCAAATCATATTATCAAAAATAGCTTATTTAAAAATACTCATGGACGCACTGCAACTACAACAAGTCAGTAAAAAATATGCTAAACAATTGATATTGAAAAATATTGACTTTAGTATACAGCAGGGTGAATTTTTGGCCTTGGTGGGTGTTAATGGTGCGGGTAAAACCACATTAATTAAGGCCATTTTAGACTTTGAGGAAGTGAATTCGGGGCAGATTTCGATTTTTGGGCAGTCTCATTTAAAAGCACAGTCACGCCAACCTTTAAGCTTTTTGCCTGAGCAATTTCGACCGCCTACGTTTTTGACGGGACTACAATTTTTAAATTACATCACCAAACTACATCAAGTTCATATCAAGCCCGTAGAAATCAGCAATTTGTGTCAGCAGTTGGATTTAGATATGCAGGCACTGAAAAAGCCGATTAAGAAATATTCTAAAGGCATGAATCAGAAGTTGGGTTTGATTTCTTGTTTTTTAACTAAAAAAAGCTTGTTGATATTGGATGAGCCAATGAGTGGGCTTGATCCTAAAGCCCGTGCTTATTTAAAGCGTTATTTACTTGGTTTGAAGCAGCAGCAACAGCATACTTTGTTTTTTACCACTCATTTATTATTTGATATTGAGGTTCTTTGCGATCGTATGGCTATTTTGCATGATGGCGAGCTGCTTTTTATTGGCACACCACAGCAGTGTCATGCACAGTATCAAACCGATGATTTAGAGCAGGCTTATTTACGTTGTATTGGTGCTGATGATGTGTAATGCAGCAAAAGCTGGGCATTCAAGCAAGGATAGATTGAGTAAGAGTAAACTTATGCAGAAATGGTCAAAACGCAATTTAAACCACACATACTTACAATACC
>JADGDW010000076.1 GCA_016744725.1 Candidatus Albibeggiatoa sp. nov. BB20
ATAATATACAATTGTAAGCTGTTGTTTTATATAGATGGCTCATGAAACAACTCTAATGAATGAAAGTCAATATTCATGCGTGTTTTTGCTTTATATAGACTTTCATCGCTCAAAAATGACCACAAACCAATATGACAATTAATATTGTCCACGATGTCGTGTTAGCATTTAATCAAATTCAGGACTAGATATAGCAATGAAAGAGGGTTTAGAGCTAGATGAAGTGGTTTTATTAGGGCGTACTTATGCTGAGTATGAGCGTTTTTTTGATTTCACCTCCTTAGATTTACCTAATATATCTATGCTGGATGTTGGTAGTGGGGTGAGTTCATTTTGTAGTGAAGCGCGGCAACAAGGTTTAAATGTATTGGCCTCAGACCCCATTTATGATATTGAAGCCGATATTTTAGAACCAAAATGTCAGGCAGATTTACACGCGGCCATCGCTCAGTTTCCGCAAATATTGGATAAATACAGTTGGCAGTTTTATCAAGATATAGAGCATTTAGCCGCTTACCGAACAAATGCCTATCAACGATTTATTCCTCATTACCAAACTCAATCACAATATTATATTGCATCTAGCTTACCTTGTTTACCATTTGAATCTAATCGTTTTGATGTGGCTTTTGTCTCACATTTATTGTTTTTATACGAACATTTATTTGACTACGATTTCCATCGTCAATGTTTATTAGAATTAGCTCGAATAGCCCGTCAACAAATTCGTATTTATCCGTTAACTAACTTAAAAGCTGAAAAGTCACAATACATTGAGCAATTAATGCAAGATCGCGCATTAAATCAGTTAGAATTTAATATTGTTCCAGTAGAATTTGAATTTTTAAAAAATGCCAATCAAATGCTGACAATAACGCTATAAATTTTACTTTTATAAACAAACTGCTATATTCATAAATAGAGTGGGTTTGAACATTGCTGATAACAGCATAATGTCTTATAATTTATTTATATTCAAAAAGTTATTTTAGATATTAAACCTTTTGACGATTAACGATGTCCTTTTATCACACTGAAAAGTGACTTTTATATTTAAGGTTGCTACAACTTGTACTATGAACAAACAACGTGCTTTTACTATTACTGAATTAATGATAACGGTGGCCATAGTTGGCATTTTAGTTTCAGTTGCTTTGCCAAGTTTGCGCTATTCACTCATTAATAATCGAATCACAGCTAAAACCAATCAATTTGTTAGTGTGCTTAACTATGCTCGCAGTGAATCTATTATTGGTCGTAACATCAAAATTCAACCTCTGGCATCACAAGGCAAAGATAATGAATGGGGTGCAGGTTGGGTTGTATGGGATGATGCGAATGATAATGGTGTTTTAGATTGTACTAATAATTGGGATGACGATTGCGAAAAATTGCGAGATTTCAATTTTGATGATGGGATTCAAGTTGACGGGCCTGATGGGCTTGATCTCATTATTTATGATTCCCGAGGCGGTTTAACGGGTTTAGCAAGTACACTTAATATGTCATTTGTGTTGTGCCTAGAGGATGCGGCAGAACGCGATCCTGATGGTCGAGTAGTGACGATTCAAATTACGGGGCGCACATCTTTGACAAACCGTGAATACTCTTGTGTGCAGCCTTGATAAAAGAGGTATATCATGCGAAAAAAATGCTTAACTCAGCATAATGCTGGCTTTTCTATGTTAGAAATGATGATTGCTTTGCTTATCCTTTCAATTGGATTGATTGGTATTGCGAGTTTACAGGCACGCGGACAGCAATTTAATCATTCTGCTTATGTTCGCACCCAAGTCGCATTTCTGGCTTATGACATCATGGATAGAATGCGATCCAATAAAGATAACTTAGATAATGGTAATGCGGATAATGGTGGGTATGCATTTCAGGAAGGTTCTTGCCCAGAGGTTTCTGTTAACTGTGATAAAGATGTATGTATAGCCACTGATGTTGTCAACTATGATTTAGGGAATTGGTGTAAATCGCTTGCTTCTTCCTTACCTTTAGGTAAAGGCATCATTAGCTGGGATAACACGGATAGCTTATATACCATCACTATTTCTTGGACTGAAGACCGTAGTGAAGATGCTGAAATAAAACAGCAAAGCTGGAATATTGTACTATGAAGACTCAACGAGGTTTAAGTTTAATTGAAATGCTAGTTGCCTTGACAATTAGCATGACATTAATGTCAGGTGTTTTAGCTATTATGTCTACAACCAAGAAGACATCAGCTTTACAAAATGAGTTATCTCGTTTACAAGAAGATGCTCGCTTTTTGATAGAAGATTTATCTTATAACGTGCGTATGGCGGGTTATTTTGGTTGTTCGGGTCTCATGTGGCCTGGGTTCGTAAAACCAAAGCCGATTTTAGTAAATAATAATGCACAGTTACAAGACATTGATGGTAATGCGGTTAGTAAATCAACGCCATACTCTGATGTATTGACCGTCAGTCATTTGGCTGTGAATGGTAAATTGCGTTTAGACTATCCTGCTGCTCAGGGTATTGTTAGTACTACTAACGTATGTGACTGTAATACACCTACACCAGGTACACCAGGCACACTTGTTTGTAATGATTCTACAAATGTATTACCTGGAAGCTGTTTGAGTAGTGGTGTAACAGACATTAATTTATGCCAACAAATTGTCTCAGAAAAAAACTATATTAAAACACAGCAATGTGCTCAAACTGGCTTTTCAACAGCAAATTCGACTATTCAATTACATTCAGAAAGCAGTACGCCTGTAGTGAATGATACATTAATTATGGCGGATTGTTCTGGAGCTGAACCTTACCAAGTAGCTAATGTCTCGGGTTCTCCTCCCCTTGTGACGGTATCAACACGGCTTAGCAAGTATTATTTTTGGCCTGTAGAAGTGTTTCATGTACCAGTAATAGCTGATAGACCTACGATTGAACAGCGTTTACAAGTAACCTATCAAGTTAGAGCCATTGATAAAGATGGAGATGGTAAAGCAACTGATCCTATAGATGGATTTGCATTATTTAAAAATAATCAATTATTCATCGAAGGTGTAGAGTCTTTACAAATACGTTATGGCATTGACACCAATTCTGATGACGTTGTTGATCGTTATGTAGAAGCAACAGGAACACCTATTGGACCGATCATTAGTGTGAGAATTAATATTCTCATGCGAACAGGAAATAAACGTTTTGACTTAACGGGAGCCACTGATCGCAGTTTTGACTTAGACCCTGATATGGGAACATACAACCCTAATGATGATGATAATTTAGAGAATGAGGAAGGCTATAGACACCGCTTATTTACCACTACAATCAGGGTAAGGAACAGTTAATATGCAAGCAACTAAACAATGTAGGCTATTTCATCAGAGTGGTGCGGTACTCATTGTGTCACTGATGCTACTGGTCATTTTAACAATGTTAGGTATCAGTACGATGGAAAGTACCAAGCTGCAAACCCGCATGGCTGCCAATATGGCAGAGTATAATTATGCTTTCCAAGTAGGAGAGGTTGGTATCGAAATTCCCCGTAATTATCAGGATATTGATGTACAGAATATGATATCTGATAGCAACGTTCCTGTTGCATTGGTTGCAAAACAAAATATCAATCGTACAACTATTGGTGGTGAGAAGGTGACTTCTAGGGTCGATCATGTCACCACCACAGCGGATATGCCTTCTGCATTACAGGATTTATCAGGTTCTGGAGATTGTGGAGCAAATAGTGGCTGTAAAATCATGTTTTTTGTGACTAAAAGCGTTGGTACTAGTGATAGTAACCGTAGCAATGCACCGACTGTAACCTTATATGGCGGTTTGCGTAAAAAAGTGGTTGACGAACTTGCCAGTGGTATTTTTCGAGAACCTTAATAAAAAATAACTTGTTCAATCTTAGCTAAAAGTGCTGGCTTTATTTATGGTCAGTTCTTAAACTATCTAAAACTTTCCCAAATTTTACTTATAAGGATGCACGTATGAATCGTTTTTACATTCTGCTCAGCGCATTCATCTTTACGCTGCTGAGTGGATTATCCGCAACGCTAACGGCTGATGATACCGAAATTTATTTACGTCAAGTGGCAAGTATCGCTGACACTGATGGGCGACCTAATATTTTATTCGTTTTAGATCGTTCAAGCTCCATGAAATGGAAAGACCGAGATGAAAATGGCAATTTGCTATATAACGAAACAGATCGCCTGACTCGTTTAAAAGAAGCCTTATTGCAAATGCTAACTGAGATACAAAATGTTAATGTTGGCTTTATGGGGTTTAGTGGCTATGCAGGTGCTGCTGTTGATGGAGTTACAGGTGGTAATGCCGCGATTTTATTCCCAATTACTTACATTGACGAAGAAGCAAAAAATGTCCCTGGTGAGTTGGACGATTCTACGCGTTTAAGTATTCCTATCTCAGATTATGCTGATGATGCCGAAGAAGGCAATAAATCGGGTAAAGTGTATTTAGATGACAAAACGATTGAGATGGTTTATTCAGGTGATACACAAGCGAGTTTAACCGCCAGTGCAACCTCTGATTATTCAAACATTTTTTCAGAATATAAAGAAGGCGATAATGCAGGTACGATTGAGAGCTCTACACATCGATTTTATCTAGGTTCTAATATCGCGCTTAATCCGCCTGTGCCTGTCTATAATGGCTTACGTTTTGTTGATGTGGGTATTCCCCAAGGCGCAACGATTCAAAATGCAAGTGTTACGTTTGTACCTTCATCAATGGTTAATGGCACACTCGCTTCTCGGAATAAAGATTTACAGCTTAAAATTCGTGCAGTATTACAAGATAGTGCCACTGATTTAGGCGCTAACGAAACTTATAATATTTCTAGCAACTGGGCAAGCCAAACATCAGATGAAATAAGCTGGGATCCAGGCAACTGGAGTGAATTTATTGAATACAGCACACCTGATATTAGCTCATTAGTACAACAAGTGGTTGATAGAAATGCTTGGGCATCTGGTAATGCGATGGGTATTGTATTTGAGAATGATGGTGATTATACCAGTGCCCGTTTATTTGACCATGTGAATGATACGCCTGTATTAAATGTCTCTTATACCTTAGAAGGTGGCGGCACAATTATTAACAGTAGTGTGTCGTATGGAAATGACAATGGCTTTGAATATAAACAAGCTAAATACAGCAAAACCTATGTGTATAATGATGAAAATTTAAACTTAGGCTATTCACCCACCAAACTTGTTGAAACTATTGTGGGTTTACGATTTAGAAATATTTTAGTCCCACCCAAAGCGATTATTAAATCAGCCAAAATAGAGATGACACGGCTTGACTATAGTACTAAGACAACAGACTTAAAAGTTCTGCTTTATGGTGAAGATGCAGATGATACTGTTGAATTCGTAGAAGATAAAAATACCTTTGACATCTCTCAACGTCCAAAAACATCAAGTCAAATTACTTGGGATGTGCCTAATGTCGGCAAAGATAAGGCCTTATCAAGCCCTGATATAACCTCAGTTGTACAAGAAATTGTGGATAGAGATGGTTGGCTATCAGGCAATTCTATGGCCTTTTTCATGCAGCATGTAGAAGGTGATAGTTTTGGTAGACGGCAAATTGCGACTTTTTCTGGTGATGGGGCTCTTTCTCGCGGTGCGACCTTAACTATTTTATATGAAGAAGAAAAAGAGGAAACGGCAGAAGAGCGGATTACCGAACAGCAAAAGGTGGGTTTACGGTTTCAAAATGTCGGTATTCCACAGGGTGCACGAATTACCAATGCCTATATTGATTTTGTGAGTGGTTTTGCCGCGACAGACGAGGCGGCGATTAATATCAATGGTGAGGCTGTGGGTAATTCAGAAGCCTTTTCTAACTCTGAACCAATTTCAGGACGGGTTCGCACCTCTAGTCAAGTAAGTTGGGAAGCAGAACCTTGGGAGTGGACTGATGGAAGTTATTCCAGCCCTGAAGTAACTGGTATTGTGCAAGAAATTGTCAATAAATCAGACTGGTGCGGTAATAATGCCCTGTCATTTATTTTCACTGCATCAAAGGATTTACCACTACGTAATGTCGTTGCCTATGATACTGATCCACTTAAAGCGCCTGTATTAAAAGTGGAATATGACCTAACTAGCGTCAAAGATAGTGCTTGTATGCGTTATCTTTTTACAAAACAGATTAGTGATGCTAACGATGATATGGAAGAAACCTATGGCGATAATATTGTATATGCCGATAGCCGAACCTTAGACATGACCACTAAAAAGAGTAATGGTCGAACTGTCGGTTTACGGTTTCAAGATATTCCAATGTCAAGCAACACCACAGTATTAAGTGCTAAATTAATTTTCTCAGCATTAAAAGATGTACCTCCAGACGGTACCGATGAGAAAGCCTTATCCAAAGCCGCCTCATTAAAAATATCTGGCGAAGCAACGGGGAATTCAGAACCATTTGAAACCAACAATAAAAACCTCAGTGAACGTGCGAAGACGGATAGTGTCACATGGAGTATTGATGCGGCAGATTATTGGGATACAGGACGGCGTTATTCCAGTGTTGATATTGGTCCTGTTATTCAAAAAATTGTAAAACAAAGTGGTTGGAAAGCCGGTAATGCACTCAGTCTATTTATTGATGGTTCGGGCTTGCGGCAAGCCGCCTCGTTTGAACGTTCTTTGACTGATGCCGCTATGTTACAAGTTGAGGTTAAAGGGTCTTTATCTCAGAGTGCATCGACTGTGCGTGAACGTATGAAATTGATGGTGGAAAATATTGAAATTGATAGTACCACCCCATTAGTTGATACTATTTATGAAGTCGCGCTTTATTTAGATGGTAAAAGTGTGACCTTCGGTAAAGATCGAAAATTTAGTCGAACTAAACGTGTTAGTCATAAAGGTAGTTGGAAAGGAGGGACGCTTGTGAGACCTGATGGTTGCTCTGGTTCTGATCCTTGGGCAGTTGAATGTCAAGGCGAGAAAATCACCGGCAGCGCAGTCTATGTACCACCTGAATTTGATGAATGCCAAAAAACCTACATCGTATTTTTAACAGATGGTGGTGCAACAGCGAATTCAGCATTTAATCTTGTGCCTCAACTCACAGGTAACGCTTGTAAAACTGTTAATTCAGTAAGCGGGAAAACCTATGAATATAAACGTTTACAAAAAGATGGCACTGAGTCTGCTTCAAGCAATATTGATGAGCTGTGCGGGACGGATGTGGTTGAATATTTACACGAAAAGGACTTTGATTCTAGTTTAGAAGGTAAGCAAAATGTCGTTGTACATACTGTGGGTTTCAACTTAGGGACTTATTATGATATCAATGGCAATGAAAAGCCGTTTGAGACCAATTTGAATGAGCGTGCTGTACCTTATTTGAAAGAATGGGCCAAAGTAGGTGGCGGTAATTTTTATGAGGCTTCTTCCTCTTCTGAATTAACTGAAATTTTCCGTACTATTATTTCGTCAGCAATGACAGAAAGTACCTCTTTTGCAGCACCAACCCTGTCAGTTAATACATTTAATCGCATGTTTCATCGTAACGAAGTGTATTTCTCCTCATTTAAACCGGGGCATACGCAACGCTGGGATGGCAATATTAAGAAATATACTCTATGTGCTACTGGTAATTGCATTGATGGCGATATTTTAGATCAGAATAAGAATTCTGCGATTGCAGGTCAGTATATTAGTGATAATGCCAGTAGTTATTGGAGCTCAGGAAAGGATGGGGCTAATGTATTAGAAGGTGGAGCCGGTGAACGATTACTGAAGACTTCCCGCAATATTTATACTTACATTGGAGACGCACTACCGGGTAGTAATAATAATATTGATTTAACTGATACGTCTGTCAATACTGACATTGTGACTAAAGAATTGCTTGGTGATGAATTTATGGAAGATAAGCAACATGAAAATATCATTAAGTGGATTCAAGGTGAAGATGTTAATGGTGATTATGATGATGCATCTCCATTTGGTAAAAAACGTTGGTTATTGACAGACCTATTGCACAGCAGCCCTGTGACAGTCACTTATGGTGGCACAGAAGAAAAGCCTATTAGTAAGTTATTTGTTGGAACAAATGATGGTTTAATTCGGGTGTTTGACACTGATAAAGGTAATGAAGAATGGGCGTTCTTACCGCAAGAAATGTTAGATATTCAAGAAGACCTCATGAACAATGCTAAGGGTGCTCGGATTTATGGTATTGATGGTACACCCACTTTCCGTATTAAAGACTCTGATAATAATGGCAAAGTTGATGGAGATGACTATGTACAAATGTTTATTGGAATGCGCCGAGGTGGTCGTAACTTATATGCCTTAGATGTCACCAATTATAAAACCCCCAAACTCATGTGGGTAATTAAAGGCGGTATTGAAGGTGATGACTATGAATTCTTAGGACAAACTTGGTCACGGCCTAAACTTACCCGTATTTACTATGAAGGTGAGCCTAAAACAGTCATCATTTTCGGTGGTGGTTATCATGGCGATGATGAAAGTAATTCAGGTGGCATGGGTAATGGTATTTATATTGTCGAACCTGATACGGGTAAATTATTATGGAGAGCAGGGTCTGATGTGGAAGGGAATAAAAACTTAAGTTTAGAAGAAATGAAATATCCAATTCCATCTGATATCTCTTTTATTGATAGTAATGCTGATGCAATTACTGATCGCTTATATGTGGGAGATATTGGTGGTCAAGTCTGGCGTATTGATTTGCCATTTGAGTTTGGATTATCTAGTAAAGGTATTGCTGGTCGTTTAGCAGTGGTTTCGGATTTAGAAGATGACAACCCTCAAGTGATAAACCGCCGACGGTTCTTTTATCCGCCTGAAGTGGTGCGTTTAAGTGATTTAGCTTATTCAGATACAACAGATTATTACATTGTAACAATCACCTCAGGTACAAGACCTTCTCCACTAAATATCGAAACACATGACCGGTTTTATGCCTTCCGCGACCGAGCAGTAAATGGGCTGATAGATAACGGACAAGGTCAAGCTGAAGAAGATAGTCGAATTGATGCAGCAGTAACTAACTTTTATACTTTGAGAGAAGATCATCTGTATGATGTTACAGAAAACTTGATTCAAGAAGGTAGTGAAAGCTCAGTACAAGCTGAAATCGAGAAATTAAAAGAATCATTTGGATGGTATTTATGTTTCACAGAATCAGGTGTTTGTGATGATGGTACTGCTGTTGTAGGAGAAAACCCTGAACAGGGTGCTTGGGTTGGTGAAAAAGGTTTAGCCAGTCCTGTCATTTTAGATGGGAAAGTTTACTTTACTACTTATTTGCCAGCTGAAACAATTGAGTCTAATCCAGCTGATGTATGTGGTTTGGTTGTACCTGAAGGTGAAAGTCGCTTATATGTTTTAGATTTACTCACAGGTGGTGCAGCTTATGACTTCAGTCAAAATAATGATGGTAGTGATGATGGTGGCGGTGGTGGCTTGACAGCAGCCGATCGACATACAGGTTTGCGCAGTGGTGTTGTGTCGGACATTGTTATGGCAAACTATGACGGTAAATTCAGACCGTTGACCAATTCTCCTAATACACTTAGGGATATACCTCCAGTAGATGCTGATATTGATGCCACATTTTGGATGCAGGAGTAAAGTAAATTTAAGCCTGTTTTAAATTAAGTATTTGTCATAGGCCTGATAAGTGTTGCAACTTGTCAGGTTTATTTTTGTCTGGGGAAGTCTGAAGGGGAGTTTCTTATGGCTACTCGACCATTAAGAAAATCTGTATTCTTGGCATAAGATAGCTGGGTTGTTACAAACTATTTTCTCTAAATATTGTCTAAGATATTGATGATTAAATTTAAGCCAATTTCGGTAGTAATTTCTCGATTTCAGTATGCAAAACAGGTGGATGAAAGAGATAACCCTGTACAATATCACATTTATTTTTACACAAAAATTCTAGTTGTTCAGGTATTTGAACCCCTTCTGCTACCACTTGCATATCCAAAATATGGGCTAAATCAGTAATAATTGAAACAAGTGCTGCTCCTTTCGGTGTCGCAATATCCATGATAAACGACGCATCGATTTTTAAGGTATCCACAGCAAACTGCTTCAAATAATTGAGTGAAGAATGACCCGTACCAAAATCATCAATTGCAATTTTAACCCCAAGTTGTTTCAATGCTTCTAAGGTTTCTAAGGCCTTCTCAATTGAAGTCATCGCTAAACTTTCTGTAATTTCCAGCTCTAAATACTGAGATTCTAATCCACTTTCTGCTAATACCTTCTGCACATTTTGAATCAAATCTTCATGGAAAAATTGTCGAATAGATAAATTGACCGCAATTGAAATCTTTGGATAACCTGCATTTTGCCATTGCTTATTTTGTCGACAGGCTTCAAATAACGCCCAATCTCCAATTGGAATAATTAACCCCGTGTCCTCGGCTAAAGGAATAAATTCAACAGGCGAAACCAAGCCCATTTCTGGGTGTCGCCAACGAATCAATGCTTCAACACCAATGATTTCTTTGGTATAAGGATTGACTTGTGGTTGATAATATAGAATAAATTCATCACGTTCAATTGCATGGCGCAAACTATTTTGCATCATCAAACGTTTATGTGCCGCAATATTCATTTCTAGGGCAAAAAATTGGTAATTATTACGACCTTGCTCTTTAGCTTTATACAATGCAGCATCGGCATTTTTCATCAAATTGGTCATTGTGTCACCATCTTGAGGAAAAATTGAAACCCCAATACTGGCACTGCTAAAGATTTCTTGACCTGTCAGCATAAATGGCTGTTGCAAAGATTGTAAAATCTGGTCAGCAAAATGTGAGGTCGTGCGCACGGCCTGCTGGTCTGGAGCTAAATCTGCTAACAAAATACCAAATTCATCCCCGCCTAAACGGGCAACGGCTTCAATACTCACACTCACTGTTGTCAAACGTTGAGCAACAATACATAGCAATTCATCTCCTACCGTATGCCCAAACGCATCATTAACCTCTTTAAAATGGTCTATATCTATGATAAGCAAGGCGATAGATTCTATATCACGAGTCGCCCGTTTCATGGCTTGGTGGATACGATCTTGAAATAAAACCCGATTGGCTAAATCAGTCAAAGCATCATAATGTGATAAATGATACAGGCGTTCTTCAGATAATTTCTTATCGGTAATGTCAGTGAAAATAGCAATATAATGTGTGATATTACTAAATTTATCTTTAACCGCACTGATACTCAGCCAAGCAGGGAATAACTCTTTATTTTTCCGCCGATTCCAAATTTCCCCGCGCCAATACCCCATTGATAACAAACCTTCCCACATATTTTGATAGAAAAAGCTGTCATGCTTGCCTGATTGCAACATATTGGGATTTTGGCCTAAACTCTCATTTTCAGTATAACCTGTTAAATTTTGGTAGGCTTGATTGACACTAATAATTTTGGAGCAAGCATCTGTAATGAGAATACCTTCATTGCTACCCTGAAATACACTGGCAGACAGGCGCAAGGTGGCCTCATAGCGTTTGCGTTCGGTAATATCAATAATAACGCCAATTAAGCCAACAAGTTCCCCTTCTGCATTATTAAATACAGTTTTCCGAATCACCACATCGTGACGACTGTCATCTGCATAATGCAAACTGGTTTCGTAATTTTGTTCCCCACGATCACGAAACAATTGGATATCCATTTTTTGGGAATATTCGGCAACGTCTTTAGGAAATAAATGATGTACAGTTTGCCCAATAATTCCATCAACTGCATGACCTGTTAAGCGTTCAAACGCCAAATTACACCCAACATACTGACCTTGTAAATTCTTATAATAAATTGGGCTAGGGACGTTATTTAATAAAGTTTGGCGGAAAATAAGATTATTACGTTGCGCTTCTTCTACCCGTTTACGTTCCAAAATTTCTTGTTTTAATTGTGTGTTTTTTTCTTGTAGTTCTTGAGTCCGTCTGGCAACTTGTTGCTCTAAAAACTCTTGTGCTTGAAAAAGATGATCTTTAATAGTATCAGAATGTTCTATGACTGTTTCTAGGGAAATTTCAAGGTCTTGTTTTTCCTGTTCAGAAACCGTCATTTTATGACTGAGAAAGTCCATTTTTTTCAATAAACTATCTTCAACAATATCACCATGTTCAATGATGGTTTGCAAGATAAGTTCTAAATCCGTTTTTTGAGCTCTAAACGTTTCTAATTGTTCACACAAACCCTGTAATTGTTGAAGTTCGGGTGTTGTTTGCTGCGAATCCATAAGCGGTTCGTCATTTATAGGTATGAAATCGAGTAATTATTATACATTTGCTTTGACTGGCAATTCCAGCTTTACCCTTGTTGTGACTGTATTAATTTCTTGTTCATCTTTAGTTAAGCAATCAAACTTCCAACCTAATAACGCGTCATAATCTTGAATCATGGTGATAAAACCCAACCCTGAGTGTGCACTATCTAGGGTTGCATTTTTTTCTAATTGTTTGATATACAAATCGGCTAAATCTTGAGTTAATAGCTCTTCGATAAAATGATGAAAGTGAGATACATTATGTTTAGGAATGCTGTTTCTCACATAAAAAGTTAAACAATCTTTATGGAGATGGAAAGCAATACTGGTTGCATAATCAACAGAATCATCACTAAATTTCATTGCATTTTCTAGCAATTCATTCGCAATATAGCCCACAGCTGATTTAATCTCAGCCCGAGCACCAATTTGTTTATCTTCCCCAACAAAAAATGTTTGTAGGTAATCTGCTAAAAAGTCAGCCGATAAGCCATTATTACGCCAGCGTTGTTTAAGCGGAATCGATGTTGGAGAAAAGCCTATGATTAAATGTTCTACGTTGGTAGGTTGTTCATCAACATAGTCACCAAAAGTTTGTGCCATGTGCTCGCATCCTTTTTTGCATAACACCTTTGAG
The DNA here is from genome assembly GCA_016744725.1 of Candidatus Albibeggiatoa sp. nov. BB20. Taxonomy (GTDB): domain Bacteria; phylum Pseudomonadota; class Gammaproteobacteria; order Beggiatoales; family Beggiatoaceae; genus Albibeggiatoa. The sequence goes on from JADGDW010000076.1 coordinate 12,934, forward strand.
ATGTGCAAATGTTAATTATCACAGCGCATTCATCAAAATAACGCTAGAATCAGTTTATTGAAGTTCGTTAAACAATCTTTGTTGCAACCACTGATTACAGCCCAAAAATGGTTACACTATTTAAACTATTGACCAACCTATTTACTCATAATTGCTTAAAAATATTAAGAATATGACCTAATACCCTTGCCAGCTTTATTTGGGATGTGTTCTTAATATTTTATTGTAACTGCATATTTCTTACGATGATATTAAATATAAGACTTAGCATACTGTGGCGGAGATGTTATTGTCTACGAGCATGTTGTAGAATACTGGTGAGTCCATCCGTGAGAATAAATTCACCAGATTCCACATTGCAGCCTATTTATTCAAATTTTAGTTCTAGCGTAGGTAGTAATCTTTGCAAATTCTTTAAAGATTTACCTTGCCAAGGGATTTGTGTTGAACCCGTTACATTGATCTGAGGGCTTTTTTTCTGCCGTACATTAATAACAAATTTTGACAATACATTGATGCCTGAACTATTTAAAAATTCTAAAAGCCGTAAATCTAAGTTAAGCGCATCAGTTTGTTGTTCTGCAGCATCATTGAGCAGAGTTAAAATAGGGGCATACTCTTCCATACCACTTAAACGCAAAGAGCCTGCACATGATACCGTTGCCGTTATGTTGTCATAGCGAATACTGTAATCGTTTGTTTTAATTTCCATCTGGATGAAGTCCTTAATCAGTTGGAACGTTTAATTGTACCATTGTTGTCACAATTGTAACCTCCAAACCTGTATCATGATTTACTGTATCAAATTTCCAGCCAAGCTGAGCAGCATAATCATTTAACATAGTTAAAAATCCAAGCCCAGATTGGTTTGCATATTCATCACTGGCATTTTTCTCCAATTGATTGATATACATTTCATCTAAATCTTCGCTCAAGAGGCGTTGAATAAACAATTGAAACGCTTTGACAGATTCAGGTTTTGTACTATTGGTTACGTAGAATATTAATCGATTTGGGAACAAGCGTAACACAACACTGGTCGGAAAGTGAGCTGTTTTGTCATTAAATTTCATTGCATTTTCTAGCAATTCATTAGTTATATAACTTACGGCATTTTTAATATTTGTTTTTACATCATTTGTGCTGCCAGAAATAAAAAAAGTTTGCAAATAATCTGCAATAAAATCTGCTGATAGTCCGTTATTTCTCCAACGTTGTCGTAATGGAATGGAGCTGGGAGAAAAGCCAATAACTAAATATTCTATATTTTTAGGAGGTTCATCAATATAGTGACCAAAGATTTGAGCATTATGGGTTCTTACGCCCGTATACCAGCTATCCATTTTGACCCTCCTGTATTTTTACTGGCAAGATCATAATTATTGCTATTTGATAAGTACACCCTATTCTCCTAAAAATTAGCTGAAACTGACTAATATAGAGCACTTTTTTCTTGGATATAATTTAAATTCACACATCATTTTTATGATTAACTATTTTAAAATAGGGTATATTTATCGTCATTTGATACAGAAAATAAACAAAGATATTCCCAAAGCAAATACCCTTTTAGTTTAACTAATATTTATGAATTCAAAATAATAATGCTTTTTTGAGATAAATTATTTTTATTACTTCTAAAGTTAGATTTTATAGGCGTTATATATATAATTGTGTTATCGAAGTATAACCTAATTTCTAGTAGCTTGATGGCAATTTTATCTTGGATTTGTATGGTGAAAAAGGACAGTATGATACAGGTGACGCGGGACAACTAATCTGCTAAGTACATAGCCCCAAAAGCAGGAAGAAGCTTTGCGTGTATTTGGATTGGTAATGTACTAATGTCCCATCGGATCAAATTTATTTTATCGATTTAAGATTTTATTATCGGCAAAGGTACTCATGGTGAAATGGACGATGATGATAAACAATAAGGCTACTCTGAGTCCGTTTGCGTTTAGCACATAAATCTAAAAAACTACTTCCATCAATAAAATTATTCTCCAAATTAAGCAGCATCCCACTGATATCAATATCTGGTGAATTGATTTCAACCAAACCATCTATGCCGCCACCAGAAGATTCCGCATTAATGAAATTATCTAGGCTGCCTTCTGTAAAAATGCCTGTGGTGGTAATGTTGAGTTGTCCGCCATTGCCTTCATTTGCTTGAGCAAGGATTCTGCCATTATCAAGAATGATAAACTCACTTTTAACGTCTAAATTGCCAGCATTGCCTGTATCTTCTTGGACACTGGTTGTTATTTTACTATCAGTTAGATGGAGTAATTTATCTGTATTAATACTGATTTGACCACCACCACCGCTTATTGCTTCTGTCGTGATGAGTCCTTTATTTGATAAATGAATATTATCATTGGCTGAGATGGTAATCATACCAGCATCACCACCTTCAGTATTAGCAGTGGAACTAGCATAAATGCCGCTGGTTGATTGGTTAATTTGGCTTGGTGAAAATAATATATTATAGTATTTTTGGCTGAATGCAGGATCGTTTAATTGAATATGGGAAGCATCTCCAGTAATAATGATTGGCTCAGATACATCAATATTAATATTTCCACCATTAGCAGAATTATCTGTGCTACTTATGATGACAGCTCCATCTTCAATAGTCAGAGAGCCAGCTTCTAAGCTAATATTACCAGCATTGCTGCCTTTTGTGCCTTTGCTATTGGTATAAATGCCTGAGCCAAATCCATCTCTGTCTTCACCATATAAATTGACCCCAGAAAGTTCTACAGCTCCTTTCACACAAATGCTAATATCACCAGCATATCCACTTTGTATACTATCGGATGAAATGGAACTGGTAGAAATAGTCCCACCGTCCTCAAGGACAAGCTTATTGGCTTCTATTGTTATGTTTCCACCTTCACCACCTTTAATACCTTCCAAATTAGGATAAGAAGCTGAAGAAATCTTACTCTTATAACCTTTTAGGTCAGCCCCCATAATAATTAATGTTCCTGTTGCGACAATATCAACTTTGCCAGCATTGCCTGAAGCATAAGTATCAGAACTAATATTAGCCCCATCGCTCAGTATTATGTCTTTTGTCTTTATAAAAATATCACCAGAGTTACCAGTACTTGAATATTCAGCTGCTGCTTTAACTTGAACACCATAATATCCTTCAATGCCCGTTAATTTTAATAACTGATTAGCTTGTAGTATAATGATGCCTGCATTACCTTCATTGAATGTTTGAGTAATAATTTTGCTATTATTTTCAAGTGTAATTTGGTCAGCTTCTATTGATATAGTACCTGCATTACCGCTACCATGTGTAGCAGCATAGATATCTGTATTTTCTTTAAAAGAAATTTGATTGGCTTTCATTAATAATATTCCTACATTACCTGAGCTGTATGTTTGTGAATGAATAGAACTATTATTTGTGAATAAAATATTATTAAATTGCATATCAATGATGCCACCATTATTCTCACCTAACGTTTCCGCTTTAATTTGACTATTATCAGCAAAAAATTGTCCTCCACGAATAAAAATATGTCCGCTACCTTCCCCACTCACATCTATTAGTGATTGATTTGAAACCGTAATATTACCCTGTAAATTTGGCACCAACAAGTCGTTATAAGTTACAATAATTTCATCTAAATGAGTAGCGCTGACTAAGTTAATTTGTCCCATAGAGGCTTTGAGCTCGGCATGACTAAAGCTCAGGTTGCCCCCAATAAAAGATAATGTTTTTGCAATAGGGACAGTAAGCTTGCTGCCTTCAATAGATAATAAAGCTGGGGTTTTGGAAACAAATCCAAATGCTTCAATTATAGGAATAGCCGTTAAAATGCTGTTATCAGGCTGTCTGGCATCAAAACGTCCTCCATCAGAAAAGCGTAAATAGTCAGCTGTGCTGGCATGAAAAGAGCCTTGGATATCTAATAATGCATTTTCACCAAAAGCAATACCATAAGGATTAAACAAATAAACATTGGCATTGGGAATTGTTGAGCGAATTGTACCGTCAATATTGGAAGAGTTACCGTCAGTAACACGAGCAAATATGTTGGTCACTGTATCAAAGCCTGAAAAAGTAGCAGACTCAAAGTTTTGTAAATTAAATTTTTGAAAGCTATGAAAAAGATTGCCACCATATTGTTGGCCTACATTTGCTTCAATCAAATAATCAGAACCAGATAAAGTATTATTTATTCCAAGTGTCCCATCTAATATAATTTCCGCATTTACATTGCTAATTGATAAAACCATTATCAGTAAAGATTGAAATTTCATATTGTGTCAGTTCCTTACATTTACTGATATCTACTACTATATTTCTATACAAAAAGACCGTTAATTAATAATGGTTAGCGGTCTTTTTATCATGTAAAACATTAAGATAAAAAACAAACTATACCATGCTCACTTTTAAATAATTAATTACACTGATTAGAAGAACATGATGACTCTATGCAACAACCATAATCGAAAAGCCTTAAACATTGGCAATACTCTTGGGTGCTTTGTGCATGACTTTGTTCATACTCACAGTCAAACTTTACTTCTGTACATGACGGACTCTGTTGTTCACAAGAATCCTTATCTATATCAAAAGATAATTGACGTAGAGATGCCAATGTAGATCGACATAATGCAGTATTATAAGCAGAAGAAGGAATGAGCCAGACTCTCGCTTCAGAGTAGGCCTTATCCAAAGTTTTGCTGACTTGCCTCTGAGCTTTTGTCACTTGTCCTGCCTTTGCTGGCTGTTCTGCATCAAATGCGATATTAAGCTCTTGGTTGGCTTTCGCAAGTTTTTTTGCGCAGGCTGACCATTTTTCAAATTTTTCCTGACCAGTGCCCTTTATATCCAACTCATCAAATTTTTTCGCAAGTTCTTTGGCACACTGTTCTACTTCTTTAGTAATTGTGTTTACATCCCCAGTTGCAGAAAAAGAACAATCAGCCTTATCTGCTAATAACGGACATTTATCTCCATCTTCCGCAGAAAGTTGTTGCATCCAGCCAAAGGCCAATAGTATTAAAAAAAATCGCTTATCAAAAAAATGCATATTTCTTAACCTCATTTACCAGTGGCCACGTTGGGCAGATTTTATGGTTCTAAAGATAAAGTCACCATTCTTACGCACAATATATTTAGGATTTTGTCTAGCGTTATTCATAGCTATTTCAATATGTTCATACACTTTTCGGGCAGTAAACATATTATAATTGCCAAAATTTTTTCGTTCTGAACTTGTTAGCTGTGATCTCAATGTATTGATAAAAGCTTGACCAAATACACCATCATCTACGATCTCATCATTGCCTGAAGCTATAATGACATGAGACTGGTTTCGTAGCTTTCTGATTATGATATTTTGATAATCAAGAATATGGTCATTAGCAAATGATGACACTCTTACTTTATTATCAACAGGGCATGATCTATCATTAGCTGGACATGTTGGCTCTTTGCCTGCACTGAAATAACAACTATCTGCAACGATAAGCACTTTTTTCGCTTGGCTTTTGCTCATAGCTTCGTTAAGGTCTCTAATCTTAACGTGACCACCACCTGTAGATAACCAATAAGCACTATCTTTATTGTTATCACCTCCGTGCCCCGTAAAATAAATAAGCACAAGGTCTCGTTCTGTCGAGCTTTCTAACAGCTTATTATATTCCTCTTCAATATTCTCTTTTGTTGCCTTTTCATCAATTAACTGTTTGACTTTAAACCCATAGTCATATTGTAAAAGATCAGCTATCTCTTGGGCTTCCTTAGCAGGCTTATTTAAATCAGTCTCAGATGCATCTGTATATTCGCTAATACCAATCACTAAAGCACGATAATTAATACAGTTGTACAATTCATCTTCTAAATCTAACTTCCATTGATAGAGGTCTTGCCTTGCTTGTTTCATTACGCCAGTTAAAGCCATCTTTAACGCAATAGAAGGATCAGGCATAAATTTATTATTAACAAGTATATTTGCTGCTTGCCTCCACATTTTCAGATCAGAATACATCGTGGATAAAGAATCCTTACCATGATTTAATATATCTAAATATTTATCCATATAATCACAGTAATGTTTAGTATTATTGCTATTTATTACTCTTTTTGGCACAGTTGGTGTTTTTAGGATATCTCGGCTGTTGGGGATAGTTGGCATAGTTGGCATAGTTGGCATATCAATAGGATAATCATTGAAAGAATAGCGAGCAATTAGGTTCTGACTGCTGGGTAAAGTACCATACATATTATGCCGAATCTTTGATTCAGTACGAGCAACATTCCAAATACGAACTTCATCAATTAACCCTGTCCAGTTTCCTCCATTTCCAGAACCTAAGCTACCCACTCTTAATGTTTGAGCCTTATCTTCTATTATGATTGCTTTTTTTGAGCCAGGTATATTTTGTACAAAATCACCATTAAGATAAAAATGCGCATGATTATGTTCATCTAATGTCACTGCAACATGATTCCAGTTTTCTGCTGATAGCTTTAATGGATTTGTTTCATAATTTTGGACACCATAAGTAGCAAAATACAACTTAGAATTGTTCAAACCAAAACCATACCCTCCATTACCTGAAGAGCTTATCTTAGAAAAAATCATTTGAATACCATTCAAAGCATTGGGTTTTACCCACGCTTCTATAGTAAAGTTATTTTCCAAATCAAACTCTGCATAGGCATTTCCATCGACCTCTAAATAAGAATTTCCATCAAATTCTAATGCATAATCAGTAAATCTATAAAGTCCTGCTTTTTTAACCTTTAAAAAATTGGTACTTCCTTGCTTACACAGGGAATAATTCAGGATATTCTTCTTAACATCATTAGCTTTAGCTTGTATTTTACAGTTATGGCCTATTCCTTTCATTGAGTTATTATCTGCAATACGAGCAATATCCCATCTTCCTAATGCACTACACGCTAATGATTGGTTATGTTGAACATCATCACTCGTTGCTAAAACATATCCCGTTGGACACTGATTATCTCCATTAATGACCAAAAAAAATGGGGCATTATGAGGGTTGGCATTAACACCGACAGCTACACTGAACATTATAAAATACCAACAAACTTGGTATTTCGCGTTTCTAAACATATTTTTACTCCTTAAATTGATTAATAGTCATTTCAAACCATATAGATATTTAGTAAAGCATAAAAACGTCAAACTTAAATCATGCTTTAAAATCAATAGACTACAGCTTTGCATTGCTTAAAAGTCAAGATTTCAATATATTTAACAATTAAATAACAATTGGGCAAGGTATTTTACATACTTTTGTTAATTATTATTAAATAAATAGGCCTAATAGTTTTGTATAGCATATTTAAGCAATTAATAATAATAAAGTTCGGAAGAATATTATTTATAAT
>JADGDW010000077.1 GCA_016744725.1 Candidatus Albibeggiatoa sp. nov. BB20
CTAGGGTGTAAGCTTAACTCAGCAGGAATTTCTCCACTTAATTGATTATCTGATAAAACAAGTTGACCTAAGCTAGAAAAATTCTTTGGTTCGACAGGAATTTCACCAGTTAACTGATTCTCATTTAAGTAAAGATAAATTAAATTAGAAAGATTTCCTAGTTCTATGGGAATTTCACCATTTAGCTGATTTTTTTGTAAATAAAGGTGGGTTAAGTTAGATAAGCTGCCTAATTCAGCAGGTATTTTTCCGCTTAATTGATTATCGTATAGTGCCAGCTTAACTAGGTTAGATAAGTTGCCTAATTCAGCAGGTATTTTTCCACTTAATTGATTATAAGTTAAATGAAGCTCAATTAAATTAGAAAGATTTCCTAACTCACTAGGAATCGTATCAGTGAATTTGTTTGTAGTTAAATAAAGAAATTCTAAGTTAAGGAGGTTTTCTAGCTCTGTAGGAATTGTTCCAATTAAATTGTTTCCAGATAGATTGAGTATTTGCAAACTAGAAAGATTTCCCAATTCAGCAGGAATATTACCATCTAACTCATTATTATTTAAATAAAGCTCAGTTAAATTAGAAAGATTTCCTAGCTCACTAGGAATGATTCCAGTTAAACCGTTTCTACTTAAATTGAGTATTTGTAAATTAGAAAAATTACCTAATTCAGGGATTTCACCTGTTAATGTATTTATTTGCAATTGAAGCTGTAGTAAATTGGTAAGATTACTTAATTCAGCAGGAATTTTCCCCACTAATAGATTATTTGCTAATTCAAGGTGAGTTAAATTAGAAAAATTACCTAGTTTAGCAGAATAGATAGAGCCTCTTAACTGATTAGAAGATAGCCTAATCCCAGTGACTCTATTGTTCTCACAATCTACACCAAACCAACTACAAGGTATATTGGTCTGTTTCCAATCTGTATTATCAATCCAATAATTATCGCCGCCAGTGTAATCATAAAGTGCAACTAATGCTTCACACTCTGATTGTGGGATTTCTGTGACGTTTGTGCAGCTAAATTCTGTGGGTTTGGTTTCGTTGTAATAGGTTTGGATTTCTTCAGGTGATAAAGCACGGTTGTGAATCATGAGTTCATCCATGCTACCCAATAAAACTTCAGTGTTATCAAAGCATCCACCAAGACAATCTTGATCGCCTCCAATAACAAGATAATCAATAAGTAGGTCTGTAGGTGATGAGGAAACATCATAAGAGCTATAAAGCTCACCATTTACATATAAATTAAGATTATTTCCTTGGCGACTATAAACAATAAAATTCCATTTTTGGTTAACTAAATCAAAACCAGTCTTGTCGGCATAAGCAAGCCCATGAAAGGCATCATTATCTTGATTATTTATCCAAAAAAAGTTAAATAAATTGTCATCTGCAGCATTAGCTCCACCAATAAACATATTAATATAGGCTGCTTTATCTAATTTAACCCAAAAAGCAGTCGAAAAATCATTTTGTAACTCTATTCTTTTATCTATTCCAATATAATCACCCGCTTTACTTAAATTTACTGCTTGCCCGACAACACCATTTATATAAGTTGGACTGCCAAGCTCTGTACCATGCAAACTATTAACACTGCCATCATTAGCATTGTTTTCAAATGAATAGTAAGCGGTTAAGCCCTCACATAAATTGTCTGACAGTTGAATCTCGCTATTACAGCCTGTCACTGGTGCTGCACCCGTGGTAAATGAGCGTACTTCTGACCAATAACTGGGATTGACACTTGAGCGGACTTTCCAGTAATAAGTTGTATTGGGTTTTAAATTGAATGCGGTATAGCGTTGTGGGTTTGCAGTTAAAATATCCTGTGTAATACAGTTGGCTGTATCTGTGCAATACATACCATCGCCACCAGAATAAATATCCACAAAATTAGAAAAATCTAACTTGGTACTTAATGTAATACGATGTGCAGTTGCTGCGGTATTTGGATTCCATGTTAAATCATAACCCGATACTGGAATATCTATTGCGCCATTGGCAGGGCTGGTGAGTTGGATGGCGGGGTTACCACAAAGCGGCAGTGCTTCAACTTCAGCAAAACCAGCATAATCAACATTGAATCCTTTGCATAAACCTTCATTGTTATGAATGTCTATAGCTTTAAACTCAGGTAAATTTTTAAAAAAAGATGGAATTTCACCAGTTAACTTATTATTTTCTAAATTCATTGTTTTTAAACTAGTAAGAGAAGATAAAGTTGACGGAATTTGCCCACTAAATTGATTATAGCCTGATTGAAAGTATTGTAAGTTTATGAGGTTACCTAAAGATATTGGAATTTCACCACTGAGCTGGTTTTTTTCTAATACAACGTCTCGCAAATTAATCAAATTACCTAAAGTTGACGGAATTTTTCCCGTTAATTTATTCCAACCCAATATCAAGCTTGTTAAATTTGAAAGGTTTCCTAATGATGATGGAATTTCTCCCCCTAATTGGTTGTAATACAAATTAAGATAATAAAGATTCTCAAGATTACCTAAAGACACTGGAATATTACCTGTGAGTTGATTTTCTTCCAAAGTCAGGGTTTTTAAATTTGAAAGATTCCCTAAAGACTCTGGAATTTCTCCTATTAGCATGGGATTTCGAGATATTTTAAGGTGTTGTAAATTAGATAATTTATCTAATGAATCTGGAAGAACGCCTTTTAATTTATTAAAGCTTAATATAATATTTGTAACTGTATTACCACCTCCATAACATTTTATCCCAAACCAGCCGCAAGGCGTATCGGTTTGTTTCCAAGCTGTATTATCAGTCCAATTATCACCATCCGTACTATCATAAAGTTCAACCAATGCCTCACACTCAGACACAGGAATTTCCGTCACATCCTGACAACTGAATGCAAACCCACTCACTGGTAAACTCAGCAATAGTAAAAAATATAAATACCTAAAAAAAAGTCGTTGTGCGGTCATGGTCAAACTCTCCTTTTTAAAACATCGTACACTTGAAAAAATGTAGGTTTATTGCCAACCTATCGACATAGATTTAAAAACAACATATCTATTAACTATATAGACAGACATACAATACCCACTTTTATAACTCTATAATTGATATTTACTGATAAGAACGAACTTGATTTTAACGAATGATAAATTATCAAAATCTAATTATTTAACCCAATTGTTTTGTATGAAATTTTGAAACATAGTTTTCATCACCCAAAATCAAGCTAAAAAATAAACAATATATTTGTATGTCATTAATATTTAAAGATAATACTTATAATTGCAGTATTTACCTAAAATGATAATACACTTGGAATAATAACATTTTTTATTGACTTGTGCATAGTAGAAATAAAAAGATAGGATAGAGTTTAAAATACAGAAATATCAACCAAATAGACATAGAAAAACACTAGGGCTATCGTATAAATTCACAAAACAGGAGCGTAGATTTATTCTTTATAAATTGCATTTAATTTTAGATTCAAACCAAAACAAATGAACATCTCTATAAAAATAACATTATCAGAACATATAAAAAAATTCATTAACAAAATAGCTGCTTTTTAATTTTACGGCCTAGATATTGCCATTAAGCAAATAAAGCATATTGAGTAAATTGATATAAACGAAAATGAGATGCAAAGTCAGGTATAAATAACTGCAAAACTATTTGATGAATCTAAATGGATAATGTAGGTTTATTTGTCAGTAAATATAAATAACCACACTTTTTTAGCAGTATTTTGAATAACTCAAATCGACTATTTCCCTTTTCAAATATCGGCGATATACTTTCTCCTAAGCAGTTTAAAAAGGAACTATATTATGGTGCGCATACTCACCTATTTCAGCTTACTTGTTGTCACCCTATTCTTGTCATCTTGTGCCGCTATCCACGACGATCGGCATGACGAACCTGAATACCGTCAAGGCTACCCGCGTAGTTATCCACGCAATGAGTATCCAAGAGATAATTACCCGCGCGATTACCCTTATGAAAATCGCCGCTCTCGTGATTATGATCGTGGCTATGATGACCGTGATTACAGAAACCGTTCTGGCACTTATGACAGCCGCAGAGAACGTAGCGAGGTCGATAAACCCAGACAGCCAGCACCCAGAACCAAACCCTATAGCAACAGCCATGAAAAAGAACGCTATGAATCACGGAATTCAAACCGTAATAAACCCTATAGCCATTCAACTCCCAATAATAATACAAGCCGTAGCAATACAAACCGTCCTTACAGCCAACCTGCTCCTAGAGTACATTCACGCAACTCAGGCTCTGACAGCCGTTATGAACGTTCAGAAGTTGATAAGCCGCGCACCAATAACTCAAGACCGAACAATCGCTATGGCACAAGCTCAAATAGCTCAAACAATGGCAGAAATAACGCACGCTCCTATGACACCCGCTCAGAACGCAGTGAAGTACAAACACCAAGAAATGCCCAACCTGTAAGACAGCCTGCTGTACGTCAGCCTGCATCGAGAAATACTCAACCTGTTGTGCGCCAGCCTGCACCAAGAAACTCATCACCAACACGCCAACCTGAGCCGCCACGAAACAATCCACCTGTTAATCGTAATACAAGCAACAGCGACCGCCGTGACTATACGCCTCCTTCAAGCAATAACTCATCTCGCTCATCTTCATCCAGTTCCAATGATTCAGGATATCATGACTCTCGTGGGGAAAGACGATAGTTTAGTAATGATTAATCCAGCTCACTTTTTATACAAATAACAGACTTTATTAGCTTTAAGCATGATAAAACGGCTATTTATGACTGTATTTAAAGTGAGTTGTTATTGCTACTGTATTGTTACGATATAATAGAAATAATATATTCATCACTAAGCATTATAAAAATGTTAAAAATTCCAACCCCTCCTCCTTATATAATCGCCTTACTTATCGCAAGTGCCTTGGTTCTATGGCTATTATCAGGACAGACCAAAGAAACCATAACACCTGTTCAAATTTCAAGCTCGAAGCCCATAATAAAACAGCCTCTGAAAGTACAAGTTAAAGTCCTCAAAGCTGAACCCTTACAACGCAAAATCACATTAACGGGGCGTACTGCGCCTTATCGAATGACAACATTGCGAGCGGAAATTGATGCAAGAGTGGTTGCTATCAATACAGAACGTGGAAAGCGAGTAAAAAAAGGAACGTTATTATTACGATTGGCCACTGATGAACGACAATTACTGGTAAAAGAAGCCCAAGCCAATTTAAAACAGCATCAGATAAATTATAAAGCCATGAAAAATTTGTCTAAAAAAGGCTATCAATCTGAAGTGAAAATTGCTGAAGTGTTTGCATTGCTAGAAAATGCACGAACCGTGCTGAAGCGTGCTGAATTAGATTTACAACACACTAAAATTTATGCCCCTTTTGAAAGCATATTGATTGAACGCCATGTTGAAATAGGCGACTATGTGACGGCAGGTATGCCCATTGCTGAAGTGATGGATGAAGACCCATTTTTAATTATTGCAGACATCAGCGAATTACAACGCCCTTATGTAAAACTTGGTCAAGCTGTCACAGCTCAATTAGTCACAGGGCAAATGATACGCGGTAAGGTGAGTTTAATTAGTCACCAAGCCAATAAAGCCACACGCACTTTCAGTATTGAAATAGAAGTAGCTAATCCCAAACGGATATTGTCCGCAGGTATTACCACAGGCATTGAAATTCCCATAGAAAATATCATGGCACATAAAGTCTCTGCATCACTCCTGTCTTTAAATGATGATGGCGTATTAGGCATCAAAGCTGTGGATGAACAAAATCAGGTGGTTTTTTACCCTATCAAATTGGCACAATCATCTAGTGAAGGTATTTGGTTGCGTGATTTGCCTGAAACGTTACATTTTATTGCGGTTGGACAAGGCTTTGTACGTGAAGGGGATATTGTCGAACCAATTTTAACTGAATAATGAATAAAGGTTGAACAATGAGCAGTATTACAACTAAACGTGGTGATGAGGGGATTACATCGCTGATTGGGTTGCGAGTATCCAAATCTGATGCGCGTATCGAGGCGTGTGGAGCTATCGATGAACTGGGTGCACATTTGGGCTATGCCAGAGCATTATGCCAATCAACTGAATTTAATCAGCTTACAAAAGATATTCAAATTGAGCTATATACATTAGGCAGTATCATTGCGACGATACCTGATAAAGAAACCAAACGTAAAATGACACCTGAAATGGTTGATAGATTAAATCAGACTGCGCACCGTTTAGAGCAACGAGAAGATGTATTTTCAGGCTGGGCAGTGTCTGGAGATGAACTGACAGCAGCGGCTTATGATGTAGCACGGACAACCTGCCGCCGAGCAGAAAGACAAGTTGTTTATTTAAAAGAGCAGGAGTTATTAACTGAGCCTTTAGTGTTAATTTATTTAAACCGTTTGTCTGATTTATTGTGGTTAATCGCGCGTTGGATTGAGTTAGATGCAGATGTTAACTCGAAACTTGCGCCTTTTAGCGATTAAGAGCATAGATATAGTCATTTTATTTTAAGATGATACGGGACTGGCAGTCCTAGATTTTAAAAATATTTGATATTTAAAGCATTTCAGAACTGCCAATCCTCACACCCAAGTCACACCCAAGATAGAATGAACTATAGGACTGTCAGTCTTTGAAAGGCTTACAGTCCTAAACAATCACTACTTATAAAACCGTAAATTCATCACCGATTTTCAAACAACCATCTTGAATCACTTGCACATAAAGACCTAAATTATTGTGTCCATAGGTTTTGACCAATGCGCTTGGAATGTTTAAATCGCGTTGCGCGGTCTCAGGATTGACATTGGTTGCGGCACAACGCGAAGTGGGTTTTAATACATGAACAATTGCCGTACCTAACCCAAAGCTTTTATCTACCCAATCTAATTCAGCCCACGCAGGCACATCATCAAAATACACATTTGCCCGAAACCGCATAGGGTGAACAGGGATTTGTAACGTGGCTTCTAAATCTCGTAGCGTCGCCAAATTAATACAAGAAATTGCCCGTGCATCAACATCAGAAAAGCTGTGATCGGGATCATTAGCGTAAATTAATTTCGGCGCACCTTGAATTTCACCGTCAAGATAATCCGCAAAAAATGCTTCTAAAGCTTGTACATCTTCATCTAAATCACCTTCAATTAGCACTTTACCAGCTTGCTGGATGATAATTTGTCCCGTTTTCTCATCAAACTGCACCTGTAATGCTGCCAATTTTGCATTCTTCATCAACATCAAATATTTGGTTTTATGCTGATGTTTTGGCTTGTCAGGATCAAACTCAGTTGTACCATGCGCCAACGCCACACAACGGTCAAAAGGAATTGCTTGTCCTGTTTGTACCGATGTCATTTGTAATGGCTCGGGAGTCATTCCTTTGATAGGATAACGGTATAATTGCTTAATAACTGGCATAGTTGATACTCACTTTATAAGTTTTGATAAGCCCATTATCCATGCTAAAAATTATTTGTCGATTCGACCTACAGCACAACTGACAAATGAGGTGGCTTTTGCTTTCAGCGCATGTAAACCTTCCACACTGCCTTTCTCAGGATAACCCATTGATAAAAGCGATTTAATTAATGCTTCACGATCGGCTGAACCCTCAATATTGACCGCGCCTTGTTCAATATCAACTTCAACGGCTTCAACGCCATCAATTTTTAATAAACCTTTTTGAATGCTGTTTGCACAACCACCGCATTTAATATTTTCTACGTTAATTTGTTCAGACATGTTTTAATCCTCAATTGTTATTACTTATCGTACACTGTGCCGCGCCCAATAAACCAATATCGGTATTTAAAATCATTTTCACAGGCATCATGGCATTTTTCTCAGCGTACACATCTTCCTTATTAGTAAAGCTTTGCATAAATACATCAAAAAACGCGTTGCCTTGGTCTTGATTCCAAATTTTCGGCGCGATACCACCACCGATAAAAACACCATTCACCGCCCAATATTTCAACGCTAAATTACCCGCTTCAGCACCATACAATTGCATGAATAAAGTCAAAGCATCGACACTAATAGCATCCTTATTGGATAACGCAGTATCGGTGATATAGGCTGCAGCTTCTGCTAATTTGTCAATTGGAGACGCATTTGAACCGTGTTGAGCGTGCCATAAAAACTGGTATATTTTGACAAGACCTGATCCAGATACCAAACGCTCCCATACAATACAATTTGGGCAATCAGCGTCCAGTTGCAAGTCTCTGACATATTGCCAAAGTTGCCATTGTTGTTCTGTGCGCGGGGCAAAATCGCTGTGACCGCCTTCCGAGGCTGAAGGTAAATGAGCTTGACGGACTCTATCCCAATACAGCAACAATTCACCTAAACCCGTACCCGCTGCAATTAACGCTTGATTACCAATTTGTGGGTTGGCCTTAGGATTCAAATCAATCAATTCATCCGCTTGCAACATCGGAATCGCATACGCAATTGCTTCCATATCATTGATAATAAAAGCTCGATTGGGTTGGCAGTCAAACATTTCACCTAAAGCAAATTCAGAAATCGTCCAACCTTCACGATGACTGACATTGATTAAAGTACAAACTCGACCTAATTTCAGCTTTTCGCTAATAGGCCCAGCCATGCCTAAGCAGACTTGCTGAATCACCCGTTTAGACTGCTTAATTTTACAGTGTTGCAGAAAGGTTTGAATTGCATGTTTCCAGCCATCTTGATGGGCAAAATCCGCAATTTTCAATTTCAACACATAGCTTGGCGTTCGTTGAGTCACCGCAGTTGCAGTTTCATACAAGGCTAAACGGCAATTTGTACCACCAATATCACCCGCTAGAATCATGAGCTTATTCCTAGTATTACTTTTCCGTATTATACTGATATTAAACCAAAGCCAGCTATAGTCAATTCTATCTTAAGTGCGAGGACTGGCAGTCCTGAAATACTTTAAATATTAAATAGTTTTAAAATCTAGGACTGCCAGTCCTGTATCACTTTAAAATAAAATGACTATAGTACTAGTTTAGCTGTTTTTGGGTTAATTCAATCTCACAGCATCATAGCTAAATCTGATCCAATCCAAACATGAACATCATATTATTTTCAATAATACTGCATTTTCTGCATAAAAAGAGCTTGGCAAAACCTAAAAACCAGTTTATTATCAACTTATCTTTTAGTTAAAAATTAATACCTATCATTATGTACGCCGCAAATCCCATGACAACTCGTCAAGCTAATGTCTACACTAGACAGGGATTATTATGTGCGCTGATCCTGCTGCCCTGCGCGGGCAAATAAATTTTTGAAACCCTGAAAGGGGTCATTCATACTCGATTTTAGATTTCCACTTTTTTTTATCAACAAACATATTCAGTTTAGGCTTTGCCAAATCGTGCAGCATTGCGTCTTGCATCTAAGGTTTAGGGCTTTAAGCTTTTCTATGTGTTTGATTTTATAGCAAAGGATTTTCCCATGGATAAATTAATTATTTTTGATACCACCTTGCGTGATGGCGAACAAAGCCCCGGTGCATCAATGACCAAAGAAGAAAAAATCAGAATCGCCAAAGCCTTGGAAAAGATGCGGGTAGATGTGATTGAAGCAGGTTTTCCAATGGCCAGCCAAGGTGATTTTGAAGCGGTTCAGGCCGTCGCCAATATCATAAAAGACAGTACAGTATGTGGTTTGGCTCGCGCGATGGAAGCCGATATTGCCCGCGCTGCTGAAGCCTTAAAGCCTGCAAAATCTTCACGAATTCATACTTTTATTGCGACTTCTCCAATCCACATGGAAATGAAGTTAAAAATGCAGCCAGAGCAAGTGATTGAACATGCGGTTAAAGCAGTAAAATACGCGCGTCAATTTACGGATAATGTTGAATTTTCACCAGAAGATGCGGGGCGTTCCGATATAGATTTCTTATGTCGGATTATCGAAGCGGTTATTAATGCAGGTGCAGGCACAATTAACATCCCAGATACCGTAGGTTATAAAATGCCTGATCGGTTTGGCAAAGTGATTAGTACCTTAATTGAACGGATTCCAAATGCGGATAAAGCCGTTTTCTCGGTGCATTGTCACAATGACTTAGGTTTAGCGGTGGCCAATTCTTTATCAGCGGTGATGAATGGCGCGAGACAAGTTGAGTGCACCATTAATGGCTTAGGCGAACGTGCAGGTAATGCGGCATTAGAAGAAGTGGTGATGGCGGTGCGGACACGTCAAGATGTATTCCCATGTCAAACCAATATTGATACCACTCAAATTGTCAATTGTTCGCGTTTGGTTTCAAGTGTGACAGGCTTTCCAGTACAGCCTAATAAGGCGATTGTGGGTGCGAATGCGTTTGCACATGAATCAGGTATTCATCAAGATGGGGTGTTAAAGCATCCTCAAACTTATGAAATTATGCAGGCTGAAGATGTGGGCTGGCATACCAATCGGATGGTGTTGGGCAAACATTCAGGGCGCAATGCGTTTCGTGCTCATTTAAGCAGCATAGGCATTGAGTTTAAATCTGAAGAAGAAGTTAATTTAGCCTTTTCTCGATTCAAAGACTTAGCGGACAAAAAACATGAAATCTATGACGAAGATTTACAAGCCTTAGTCAGCGACACCTTGAGTACAGAGAATGAGCAAATTACATTGGTCAGCATGAAAGCAAGTAGCGAAACGGGTGAAAGACCTCAGGCCAAAATCACTTTAAATGTCAATGGTGTAGAAAAAGTGGGCGAGTCTGACGGTAGTGGGCCTGTTGATGCAACCTTCAAAGCCATTGAGCAAGTTATGAGCAGCCACACTAATTTATTGGTTTATTCAGTGAGTAATGTGACCAATGGTACAGACTCACAAGGTGAAGTTGGTGTGCGTTTGGAAAAAGGTGGGCATATTGTCAATGGACAGGGTTCTGATACTGATATTGTGGTGGCTTCCGCTAAAGCCTATTTGAATGCCTTAAACAAAATCATCACACCGATTGAACGTAAACACCCTCAAGTGTGATTAAAAATAAGCTAATCTGAATATATTGTTCATTTATTTTATACAGTTAGAACAATAGTTGATTTTTCTGGTGGCGATACCCTATCGTCACCTCATCCCAACAAAATATATTTATATCTCAGCTTATTTACAGTTTCTACAGAAATCAGATTTTTGTAAAATTATTAAGGAAATTAATTTTTAACCTATTGAATTAAAATGAATTTAAAAACAGTATTCGCTAAAATTATGTGATTAAATACAGAGACGAAGATAAGCCTTATATCTACTAATAGCGATGATATACAGATTATCAAAACCCGCAATACTTCAGACTGATTAACCAGTTACACATCAAAAAGCCACTTTCAGCCTATATTAATCACGAATTTAAACCCGTGACGATTTGACACAAATGGGTGTACATCAGGGTTGATTTTACCTAGAAAAAAATGTACAGCTTGGTATAATGATGAGTTCATGTCTAATCAATAAATCTCACGGTAAAACTTAAGGATACGTTATACATTAATCATTTCTGCAACACCACCGTAACCGTAATTGCCACTGTCACCACCAGCTAAAAGAACCAATATGATTTTAGATAAACTTGTCAAAGCCAAATGGGAAAACCGCGACCCAGAAGTGCGGAAGTCAGCAATAGATGATATTGAAGATGTCAAACTCATCAAAGAACTGGCGTTAAATGATGAAGCTGCCATTGTACGGCAGGCTGCTATCCGTAGAGTGACTGATTTATCCTTATTGGATACAGTGATTCGACGCGAACAAGAGGAGGATGTGGTCAAGGATACCGCAACTCAATTGTTTAGACAGCTTGTTACAGGACAAAAAGCATCGTCTTATGATTTAGATGAGCGTATACAATGGGTAGCAAAACTGGATGGCGACCGTTTAGATGCAATTGCAACCCACGGCAAAGAATCAGAATTACGTTTAGCTGCTGTTATAAAAATTGAACGTGAAGGGTTATTAGGTGATATTGCTATCAATGATGAAGTTCGTGATGTCCGTTTAAAAGCAGCTGAAAAACTGACTCAGAGATCGACTTTAGAACGGGTTTACAAAGCGGCTCGTAGCAAAGATAAGCAAGTAACTCGCATCGCAAAAGACAAGCTAGACACAATGATTGAAGCTGAAGAACGTCCAGCTAAAGTACGTGCTGAATCTGATGCGATTTGCACAAAATTGGAAGTATTTGGTCGTAATAACAATACGATTACCTCTTGGGAACAAGAACATGCTGAATATTTACGTTTAAAAGAACGTTGGAACTCAATTGCACAGCACGTAGAAACGGATTGCAGCGAACGTTATAACAAAGCAGAACAAAGCTTTACTTCCGCTTATGCTGAATATGAACAGCAAAAAGCTGAATTACAAAAACGAGAAGCTGAATTAGCTCCTGTTCGTGATTTGAAACAACAAGTTTGTGATAAATTAGACCAAATCTTAGCGGATTTAGAAAAACGTGAATTAATTGAAGATGAAGAGAGTGAAAAGCTGTCTCAAACCATTAATGAGCTACAGCAACAATGGCAAGCAGGTACGGCTGTAGACGATGCCAAAGAAGAACAACAATGGCAAACCCGTTACCAAACCACATTTAAATCTGTCACCCAACATTTAAAAACCCTTCAAGGTCATTACCGTTTAGCTTGCAAACTCGAAACAATCTGTAGTGAAGGTGATAAATTACTCAGCGAAGATGCCTCATTACGCGGCCGTCATATTAAGACTTTGCAAGAACGTTGGGGTGAAATAGACTTTCCTGATGCAGATTTAAAATTTGTTAATGATTCAAAAGCCCGTTTTGCTGAACTAACTGACTCTATTGATGCCCACCGTCAAGAACAAGATAAACAACGCGAACAAGTTGTTGAAACTCTAAAAGATCACTTGCAAGAAGCTGAAAAATATCTTGAATCAGGTGAATTGCACAAAGCCATGCCTTATGAACATGATGCACGGACTTTGTTTGCTGAGATTAAAGGCCTCTCTTCTAAGCGTTATAAATCATTAGAAAAACGGGTTCAGGATATTACCACCAAAATCCGCGAATTACATAATTGGGAAAAATGGGGCGATAACCTTGAACGAGAACGTTTATGTGAAGAAATCGAGCATTTAATTGAAAATCCTGACGATAATCCAGAAGAAACCGCACGAATTATCCGCGACGCTCAAAAAACGTGGAAAGGTTTAGGCACAAAAGGTCATTCACAAACTTTGTGGGAACGCTTTAACAAAGCCTGTAATGAAGCGTATAAACCATGCAAAAGCTATTTTGAAGATCAAGCCCAGCAGCGTCATCAGCATTTTGAAGATAAACAAGTGATTTGTGCTGAATTGGAAGCCTTTAGTGAAACCATTGATTGGGAACAGCCCGATTGGAAAGAAATTCATCACCAAGTCCGCGAATTTGAAAAACGCTGGCGCAGTGTAGGTCCAACTGACCGTAAGCAGAAAAAACCATTACAAACCCGTTTTGATGCAGCGATGCAGCCAATAGATAAACGCTTAGATGCTGAACGTAAAGCTAATCTACAATTCCGTGAAATCTTAACAGAAAAAGTAATTAAAGCTTTAGATGTTAGTGATTTACATGATGCAATTGAAGATGTGAAAAAGTTACAAGCGCAATGGCATGTGACTGTTCCTGGTTCGCGTAAAGATGAACGTAATTTATGGAAAACCTTCCGCAAAGAATGTGATGTGGTTTTTGATCGTCGCAAACAGAAGCAAGAAGAACGTCAACAAGAACGCCAAAATCATTTAAATCAGAAAAAAGCAGTGTGTGAGCAAATTGAAGCTCTAAGCCAATTATCTGGCGATGAATTGAAAGCCGCTCCGTCAACATTACGTGATTTAAAATCCCAATGGCGAGCGGCAGGCGAAGTGCCGAAAAAAGCCTTGGAAAGCATTGAACGTCGTTATCAACGTGCTTTGGAACAATTTGATAGACAATGTCAATCTGAGCGAGCAAGCGAACTTCATGCACAGCTTGAATACTTGCATCAACGCGCGAAATTATGTGCGAGTTTAGAACATTTAGCCGAAGTTTCAGAAGAGGCGGTCGAGACTGCTAAATCTGATTGGGAAGCAATACCTGAATTATTGGATAAGAAAGCCACTAAAAATATTACTCGTCGGTTTGACAAAGCTTGCAAAATGGCAACAACAGGCAAGTTTAATTATTCTGATGAATCTTTAGCTAAACGTAAAGAATTGTGTATTCGCCTTGAGATTTTATCAGGTGTAGATTCTCCTGCCGAAGAAGCCAAAGCACGTATGGCATATCAAGTGGCACGCTTATCTGAAGCCATGCAAGGTGGTTATTCTGAACCTAAAGACAAAGTTGCTGAAGCACAAGATATTGAGCAAAACTTTTATTTAGCAGGTGCGGTATCTGGCGAACAAGCCAGCGAATTAAACCAACGATTTTTAACTGCGCGTGATGCGTTTTATCAAGCAGGAAGTTCTTCATAATTGATGTCGTTTTATTCTAAGATGATACAGGACTGGCAGTCCTTGGTTTTAAAAATAATTGATATTTAAAGTTTTATAGGACTGCCAGTCCTAACACCCAAAACGAAATTGACTATAAAACCTGATAGAAACTTAATTATCTGTCAGGTTTTTACTTTTTCAACGTGTTAAAAGCGATTGATATTTAAAATTTTATAGGACTGCCAGTCCTAACATACAAACCGAAATTGACTATATTGCAACAACATTCCCCCATTCCAAAATGAAACAATCCTGTTCTAAAACCCGCTATACATGTCCTCAATCTCATTGGCAAACTGTTCAACAACCTTATTGCGTTTCAACTTCAAAGTCGGGGTTAATAAATTATTATCCAATGTCCAAGGCTGCAATGACAAAGTGACCCGCCGAATTTGAGCATAACCGGGAAAATCTTTAATTTGAGTTGCCACCCGTTTTAATATCAATTTTTTAACTGCCTTATCATTCAAACCCGTCTCACCAACATCAACTTGTAATTGCTGGGCTAAGGCTTCCCACTGCTCAACATTTAAAACCGCAATAATACTTAAAAATGCTTTTCCTTCTCCTACAATCATCACTTGCTCAAACAAAGTATCGCGCAAAATGTGCATTTCCATATCCGCAGGTGGCACTTTCTCCCCATTCCCCAACACAATAATATCCTTAATCCGTCCCACAATATACAAATGCCCTGCTTCATCGATTCGAGCTTTATCACCTGTATGTAACCAACCATCCTTATCAATCACCTGCGCTGTGGCCTCAGGATTTTTCCAATATCCCAGCATCACGCAATGACTACGGGCTAACAACTCTTCTTGCTCACCTAATTGCACCTCAACCTCAGGTAATGCCAAACCAATACTCGCAGGCACATTACTATGAGGACGATTAACCGCAATCACGGGGCTATGCTCGGTCAAACCATATCCTTGTAATAATGGCAATCCTAAACCGACAAAGGTTTTTCCCACATCAGCCGACAAGGCTGCACCACCACAAATCGCTAAATGCAATCGTCCCCCTAATTTTTCCAACACTTTCTTGCTGACCAAACGATACAAAATCGGATAGATCAAAAATTGTGGCTTCCAACTTGTACGACCTTGCTTATACTCAAAATATTGCCAGCCAATTTCAACTGCCTGATTAAATAAAGTTCTTTTTAACCAAGAAGCCTTATTCATTTGATTGTTGATTTTACTCAGCACTTGCTCATAAATACGCGGTACAGAAATCAGAATCGTGGGTTTAATATTCTGTAAATCAACGGCCAATTGCGGAATTGAACGTGCATACGCAACAGTTGCGCCCAAAACAATTGGTAAATAATAACCCGCAGAACGTTCCAAAGTATGAGATAAAGGCAAAAATGATAAAAATAGCTCACCCGCACGAAAATTGGTACAACTTGGCACAACTTGCATATTCCGCAACATATTCCGATGACTGAGCATCACACCTTTTGGTTTGCCTGTTGTTCCCGATGTATACACGATTGAAGCCAAATCATCTAAACCATTGTCCTCAATTTGCAACTCAAACTCACCTTGAGGCAACCAATCTTGTAAATTAATTAATTTATCATGCTTTTCACCTATATTCTCAATACAAACAATCGCTTCTAAACTCTCAATTTGAGAAATGTGCGGTTTAAGCATTTCCCATTGCTTATGGTCTTCAATAACAAATAATTTCACTTCAGCATGCTGTAAAATATAGGCGACATTATCGGGACGATCATCAAAATACAATGGAACAGTCACCAAACCACAACCCAATGCTGCTTGGTCAAATGCAATCCAATTGGGGCTATTGCGCAACATCACGGCAACTTGGGTTTTTTTATCTAAATGTTGCTGTTGAAAAGCGGCCTGCCATCGTGCGACTTTCTGCGCCATTTGCTGCCAAGTTAAATCTTCCCAAGTTTTTATACTTTTAGCAAAATAACGGTATGCAATAGCCTGTGGTGAACGCTTAACTCGCTCCCGAAATAATGCGGCTAAACTTGAAATCTGATCAGAAACAATGAAGTCGTCGTGATTCATTTCTTATCCATCCATGTTGTCGTTGATTAGCAAGCAAACACAATCATTTTTATTGTGTAATGAAGGAGATATAGTTTGCTCTAATGTAATAATCAAGGTGATTTCAAATAAATACAGCTCTACTTCAAATATTAATTTCAGCTCGGTTTGTAATAAAATAATTTAACTGAGTCAAACTCTCTGAAATCCCAAATTTTTATAACTATTAAATAAGAATATGAACCCTTGATTTTTTGCAAATCTATTATAGGCAATATTTTATTGCATTCAGCACAAAACCATAATAATACTGTCTGTTTTAAATTGTGTTTTTAAATCGAAAATTCCCCTTGAGATGTTTATAATGCTAATTGTATTTTGGTAGAGCGGCAACGTAGGACTTAATAATGCAGAAAATAATCCAACTCCCTTTACAACAGATTCAATCTAATTTAGAGCGGGAAGATTTTTCAGAAGAGTGGCTAGAAGAAGTTGCTCAGACCATACTTGATGCGGGTACTTTATTGACACCGTTGATTGTAGAACACATCGAAGGTAAGCAATATATTGTTTTAATTAAAGATTTAGAGTTTTTTGCTGCACTTAAAGCCAGTGAAATGGATGCAAGTTTTACAAAAATCAGTGCTTATGTTGTCGAATCAGAAATCGAACTGGATGCAGTTGAAGCACAATTGCAAACTTTAACGGGTGATGATGATGTTTCTAACCAAGACATGCTGGGTATATTAGAAGCTGTTTTAGAACAATTAGCTCAATTATCTGAATCTGAGGGCGGTGTTTCTAAAGCTGACATAGATACTTTAAAGAGTGAATTTAGCGTACATATTTTTTCACTGATGCAAGCCATTGAACTAAATGGCGGTCAATTTAATTCTTTGTTCGAGGTGCTTGGTGAAATTGACCATCAAGTTGAACAAACTTTGGCTAAAGTTTCAGCTCTAACAGGTACGGAAATAGTAGCTAAACCTACTGCTACCAGTACTAATTCGATCAATCCAATTGAAGATTTTATTCAAGCAGTTAATACCTTTCCTGCAGATGCCTTGGAACGTAAATTAAAGGTTTTGGGCGCAAATAAAGTCCTTATAGACAACCTTGTTGCAGCGAGAGAAGTTGAACAATTTATCCCTTTTTCAACGTTAGATGAATTGTTAGAAGTTAAAGGCGTAGGAAATAAGAGTTTATTGAAAATTGTCAGCCATTGGAATGCGTAGTTTGAATTCAAGGCTGTGCAATATTTTGTCGACCGATTTGCTCAATCTTTATAAAGATTGATATAAACAATATATTATTTTCCACAAGGAGTTTAGGCTTGTTGTGGAGAATAAAGTATGTGATTATTTTCTGTATCATAGACTTACCTATAGTCGTTTTATTCTAAGATGATACGGGATTGGCAATCCTTAGTTTTATAAGTCCCAATACCCAAAACGAAATTGACTATACATACCTATGTCACTTGTGTTAGATAGGCTCGAATCAGTTCTACGCATTTAACTCTCTGCTCAGCAGTTGTATTTGCAAAGCCTAGAACCAAACCTGTTTTTTCAGCTTGACCAATGTAATAACGTGATAAAGCGGATACATTAAAACCTTGTTTAAATAAATGTTGTTGTAATTTTGCATCGTCAATGTTCGGTATTTCAATGGCCAAGTGCATACCTGCGCTTTCTGCAATTGGTGTGGCCAAACCTGATAATTGTTCATGAATAAGCTTGTCTAAATGTAACCACTTCTCTTTATATAACTGCCGCATTTTACGCAAATGACGTATAAAATGACCTTCAATAATAAAATCAGCAATGATGGCTTGCATTAACAAAGGTGATTCCCCCGTCATAAAATTCTTGGCTTGGACAAAAACCACGACTAGCTGTTCAGGAACAACTAAATATCCAACTCGCAATGCAGGCAATAATGTTTTACTAAAGCTCCCTAAATAAATCACAGGATTGGGCTGCATCATGCCTTGTAATGCTGCAATTGGCTTATGATTGAAATAAAATTCGCTGTCATAATCATCTTCAATAATCCAAGTATGTTGTGAAGTTGCCCAATCAAGTAATTTAAGCCGTTGTCCTGCGGATAAAATGCCACCTAAGGGATATTGATGAGTGGGAGTGGTATAAAGTAATTTTGCGTTTTTTTTCAACTGTAATAAATAATCAATATCTAAACCCTGATTTTTCAGTGGGATCGCTGATATTTGAATATTTCGGCTTTGTAGGGCTTTTTTTGCTCCTAAATAACCAGGATTTTCTAAAAAAACCGTGTCACCTTCATCTAGTAAAATCAATGAACATAGTGAAATGGCTTGCTGTGCACCTTGGGTAATAATAATTTGATTTGGATGACAGCGAACCCCTCGTGCAAGGTGCAGATATTCAGCAATGGCTTGGCGTAATGGTTTAAAACCTTGATTGCCACTATAACCCATTAACGCAGTACGATCTTGATGACAACGTTGGATTTGCCGCCAAACTTTAATCGGGAACGCGTTTAAATCGGGAATACCTAATGTAAACGGCAGCGTCTCTCGCACATCTAAAAAAGGCTCTTTTTGTAGCGATTGAGCAAATTGTGAAATTGTTGGTAATGTATATTGAGTTTCATATTGCTCAGTTTCAATAGGCAAACTACCCATGGGTAATTCATCTGCAATATAAGTCCCTTTGCTGGGATATGTTTCGATAAATCCTTCTGATTTTAGCTGCTCAAATACCAAACAAATCGTATTACGGCTTACACCTAAATCATGTGCCAATTGCCGAGATGAAGGCAGCTTAGTATTTGCAGCCAGTCGCCCTGAACAAATCCAATCCACTAATTGCTGATGCAGTTGTGTTTGTAAATGTTGTTTTGGATTCAATTGGATGGCATGTAAATCGGGTATTTCCATAAACTGGCACTATTAAATGATAAAAATTGGCTCTTATCATCATACCAATCAAGATGGAAAATAATAGCATTGATTTCCAAAGTGATAGGAATATTTGTTATGAGTACTGAGACTACTTTAAATAGCAGTGATAAAAGCCGTGTTAAAAGAGGTGCAAAAAGAGCCAGCTATGAAAAACGGGCTATTTTCTCATTGGTCGATGATTTAAAAACCGCACATATTGGCTTTGTCAGTGAAGGTCGGGCGATTGTGATACCGATTACCTTATGGCGTGTTGAAGAGCAGCTTTATTTTCATGTTGCTAATAAAAGTCGTTTACAAAAATTATTAGAAGCAGGAGAAGAAATTTGTGTTTCACTCGCAGAAACTACAGAGTGGGTTATGTCTAAATCGGCTTATCACCATAGTGTTAATTACCGTTCAGCGGTCTTGTATTGCACGGGTGAAAGAGTCATTGATCCAGTAGAATTTGATAGGGCATTTGAAGTAATTATTAACCAACTTGAGCCAGAACGTTGGACACATATTAGGCCACCCAATATACAAGAAAGAAAAATGACTGCTTTAATGAAGTTAACCATTGAAGAAGGTGCATTTAAATCCAGAACAGGTGATCCTGTGGAAGAGGCTAATGATATGCAATTACCTGTTTGGCATGGCACAAAGCCCGTTTGTCCTTATCATGTATAAAAAGCTAAAATGAGCAAGTGTGAATGTCGGTCAAATTTCTTTATTTGTAACTATCTAATTAGAAAAAAGAGATCAAAACAACTTGTAATAACGCATCACGCTGTCATCCAACAGGGCACACCAACGTCCACAAATATCAAGACGCTGGTGCGTCTATTAGTC
>JADGDW010000078.1 GCA_016744725.1 Candidatus Albibeggiatoa sp. nov. BB20
TATGTAAACCAATAATTTGGCGGGTTGGTACATCTAAAGCGACCAGTTTATTGCCTTTGTTGTCTACAAATGACCACAGCTCATCCATTTGAACTGTGAGTTTAGCCTTTTTTCTTCGGTTATTTCTGTCTTTATTCGCTCTTTTACAAACTGTCTGCCACAATCTTTACACATCATTTTCGGTTTTTTATTATGAATCGTTCCATTTTTCACACAATTTGCTGAACTACATTTTGGACATGTTGACATTCTTTGCTCTTAATTTCTTGATTTAAAATATAATATCAACATATCACTACTTGTCTAGGGCTACCCAGGAATTTATCAACTTTGGCCAAGTATTAGATAATAGATACATTGCACCAAAACGCTTAATGAATTTATAATTATGCAACTTTGCTAATACAGTTCGGACATTCAATGACTAACGCATTTCAACAATTACTCGGAACATCCGCAGAATTCGCCAATACCCTACGTGCTGCGGAAATCGTTGCGCGGACAGATGCCACCGCATTATTATTAGGTGAAAGCGGCACGGGTAAAGAGTTGCTTGCACACGCCATTCATGCCCACAGCCTCAGAGCTAACAAGCCATTCATTATTATTAACTGTGCGGCATTGCCTGAACAATTAGTTGAATCGGAACTATTCGGACATCGTAAAGGCGCGTTTACAGGTGCAATCCAACATCAGCAAGGTAAAATTCAAGCAGCGCAAGGCGGTACATTATTTTTAGATGAAATTGGCGAATTACCCTTATCAATTCAAGCTAAACTACTGCGTTTTTTAGAATCAGGAGAATGCCAACCCGTCGGCCAACAACAAATGGAAAAAGTTGATACGCGAGTGATTGCCGCAACCCACCGAGATTTATATGCTTTATCTCAAACAGGTGAATTCCGTCAAGATTTGTATTATCGGTTAAATATCGTGCCGTTAGAATTACCACCATTGCGTAAGCGCAGTGAAGATATCTGTTTATTAATTAACTTGATTACTCAGCAGCTTGCAGATAAACACCAATTATCTGCACCAATTTATAGCAAAGCCACATTGAAGTTATTAAAACAGCATTCATGGCAAGGTAATATCCGAGAATTACGCAACTTCTGTGAACGGATGTTAATTTTACTCAGTGGACAAACGATTGAGCCAAGTAATTTACCGCATGATTTTCAAGCCAAAACCACTTTTTCTAATCTCAAAATCAGTTTGGGACAATTTGAATTGCCTGAAGCAGGGATTGATTTACAAGATTTGGAACAGCAAATGATTCAACAAGCCTTGAGTAAAACTTATGGAAATCGTAGTCAAGCCGCACGTTTATTAGGTTTGACACGGGATACATTGTTGTATCGAATGAAGAAATATGCAATTAGTTAAGCAAAGGCTTCATGACTTAAAGTTTTGACGACATTCAAACATTGATGATGTAGACTGCTTTAAGTAAATTCCCCAAGTAATTGGGAGAAATATCATGTCATTACCTAATAAAAAAGATTATATCTATGGAACAAGAACCCCAAACTATCATCCACCAAATTCAATTTCCTAACGATATAAAATGCCGTGAATATTTGGAAGGCCTTCAAGGTGAGTTTGAAACCCATTTATTACAAAAAGTATCAGAAAGAACAGCCCGCAAACATTCTGTAATCATTGGCTTATTAATAGATTTTTTATGTTATGACTGTGCGCTTAAAAACATGAATGAAATTACTGTTGGTCAAGCAAATAGCTACTTTAGGAGCTGGTATAACAGCAAAATAGGTGATGCAACTGAAAGCGAAGTAAAAACTGCAGTCAAGAAATTCTTTGTGTTTTTAAACACAGAAAAAGGCTTTATAAATGAAAAATTGATGAAGAGCTTTAAACGTAAATAGTTTGTACTATTTTCCTTTTTGATAATCAACAAAATCACGTCGCCCTTTTCAAACTTAAATGTCAGACCAAGGTAGCCAAGGCAATCCAGCGCGTACCCCTTGGCGCATACTATTAACAGAGCCTTGTCGATAGCCATAAATACGCAATCCAAAAATATGTAACATCAGACTCACTGCACGCTGCTGACTTTCTATTTTGCCAAACTCCTTTTCAAGATAATTTTGGAATAGCACCTCAACCTCCTCTAATTTATCAGACGCA
Source organism: Candidatus Albibeggiatoa sp. nov. BB20 (assembly GCA_016744725.1). Classification (GTDB taxonomy): domain Bacteria; phylum Pseudomonadota; class Gammaproteobacteria; order Beggiatoales; family Beggiatoaceae; genus Albibeggiatoa. Next base: position 2,149 of record JADGDW010000078.1, read on the forward strand.
AGCTCATGCAATTTATTTCCCTCTGCCGCCAATTCAAGTTGGGTTTTAATCAGAAAGCAACTGCAATAATTTTCTCGTGTGGATTCCTGAATAATTTGCTCAAAAAGTATACAAATTCCTTCCCCAACACTGGGTGCACTATCCAAAGTTTTGCGTATTTGTACAATGGCTTTCTGGGCATAACTATTTAACGCTTCACGAAATAAACCTTCTTTATTGCCAAAAGCCAGATAAATTGACCCCGGTTTAAGCCCTGTAATTTTGACAACTTGCTGCATTGATGACGCGCTAAAACCATGTTGCCAAAAAAGTTGGATCGATTTATCAATGATGTCATTTCTATCAAATTGGATTCTTGCCATGACTGACCTCCATTATTTATATTCAATTTCTAAACAATATGATTATATTATACAAGCAATTTGAATAATCGTTCAAAAAGTTATTGACAAAAAACTGCTTAGCTTTTATATTGAATAATCGTTCAAGTTTAACTTGCTTGAAAATATGAAGTAATCCAAACGGCATTCAATCAAAAAGGAAAATATGATGAGCCTTCAAGAACAACTAGCCACATTAAAAGCCCAGAATATCGCTGCTCTTCCAAAACAAGCAGTCGATATTATACTTAATGACATAAAAACCTTAAGTCAATCTGGCATCATTGAGGGTGCACCTAAAGTTGGAGAAACGTTAAAAGATTTTAGATTATCAAACCATCTTGGTGATACGCGTGACCTTGCTCAATTAAGACAAAAAGGGGCAGTGGTGGTTACCTTTTATCGAGGTGGATGGTGCCCATATTGCAATCTTGAATTACGTGCTTATCAGGAAGTCTTGCAAGATATTAAGGCCGCTGGGGCGATTTTGGTGGCGATTACGCCTGAATTACCTGATGAATCGCTGTCAACTTCTGAAAAAAATGAACTTGCATTTGAAGTGCTGACAGATACTAACTCTGATTATGCTAGAGAATTAGGCCTTGTCTTTACCTTGCCAGAAGAATTACGCCCAGTTTATGAAAGCTTTGGCATCGAGATTGAAAAGCATAATGGGAAAGGGCAATTTGATTTACCGCTTGCTGCAACTTTTATTGTCGACGCAGACGGCTATATTGTTTTTGCTGTAATTGATGCAGATTATACTTTGCGTGCAGAGCCAACAGATATTGTAAAAAAGCTTAAATCTCTCACATAGTCACTCAAGCTTGAGTATTTGCAAAAAGAATAAAAATGGATCGAAGCCCCAAGAAACTACCTCTTGAGGCTCTCCCAGAACCAAGCGTAAAACTCTTGGTCATTCGGCTCTTATCATTCAAGCTTTCAGTATTACTAATATAGCAAGAAATTTATGATTTCTTTGTTGAAAAACAACCACTCTTCTTACGGCTTGAGCAAACTATATTTGTGTTTCATCAATGAATAAAACGAATTTGGAGATTGAGCTTAAAGAAAACTTGTTTGTCTTGTTGGTAGAGCATTCCAAATCGATGGCGAGATGATGAAGGTGTATCTAGCTTAGTATTTTCAAATAAATAGCTAGCAAAATTTTCTTCATCAATAATGTGAAATGTTGCTAGCTCTCCATCTTCCTTAACGATAATACAGCCATTTGTACTATAAAACCCTGACCATTCTTTAGTTGGAAATAAGCCTAATGCAATAGAAAGTAATAACTTTTTAAGTTTTAGCAATAATAATTCTGAATTCAAACCCATCTCGATTAAGGGGCTAGAACTCAAAAGTGCAAGGTAAATATCTTTTAAGGTATTTGCTTTACCTTGATAAAAAATTAATAACATTTCAGATACGATTATATCCATCACAGAATCAATTTTCTTGAGATTATTTTTAAAAATAGCTTTTTCCGTGGTTTCATAATTAATAGACTGGCTATTTTCAAGAATCACTTCCAATCTATCTCGAATTTTGTGCCACGTTTTAATCTGGTTTATAGTTTCAATACTTCCTTTAAAACCATCTATTTGATAGATTATATTTGTACTTGATGAAGCATTAAATAATGTTGATGGCATACCCAACATAGATTTAATACTAAACCCTTGTAACTGGCTAATTGGAAATAATTCAGGATGGTATATTTGTAGATGAATATCAGATTTCTCAAAACTTGCAGCTTTAGTTATTCTATAACCTAATTCATTGCTAATGATCTCATATTCATCCAATGAAAAAGAAGCGCCTTTTGCCATCTTAATCGTACTCAACATTTCATCAAGATTTACTAAGGTTTTAATATCATCAATGACTTTCAACTCTTGTTCTGAGTTGCTATCTGCAACTGTAACTACTTTTTTATCTAAGGTATAGCTTCGATTGTTATGTGGGCTTATCACTTTTTGCACAGTTAAACTTTCAGTTTTTAAACTTAAATCTGGGTTTGCAAGCTGCAATTTATTATCACTGAGGATTTTTAAAAATGTGTACAGTTCACTCCATTCGCCCTTGTTAAATTTTTGCTGGGTGTTGATACTATGAAAACCAGAATTAGCTTTCTTTCGTAAATGCTGGATAATTTCCATTGCAATATGCTTAATAACAGGTACAGCAACGCTATTTCCTAACTGCTTCATTGCTTGTGTGCGACAAACAGGGAATTCAAATTCAGCAGGAAAACCTTGCATTTTCTTGCCTTCAATAGGAGAAATCCGTTTAACCTCCCCATCAACAATATAACCATCCCAATTTCTACGATCATCAATCCCAGAGCCTTTACCTCCAACCCGCAATGTAAAGCCAATTTTTTTATTACATTTCCCACCCCAGATATCATCCATTGTTATCATAAGTGGAATCGGTTTAGGGAACTCAAATTGACTTAAAATAGCTTCGTCTTTAAAACCGACAATAAACACCCTTGGTCTATGCTGTGGAAGCCCAAAGTCAGATGCTTTCAAAACCTTATAATGAAAAGAATAACCTAACTCCTCCTCAAGAATATGGCGAATGGTTTTAAATGTATTACCTTTATCATGATTTATCAAATGGCGTACATTTTCTAAAAAAATAGCAGAAGGCTTTTTCTCCTGAATAATATCGGCAATAACATAAAATAAATTGCCACGTTCTTGATCGTCTTCAAAACCTTTTTTATGACCTGCTTGGCTAAAGGGTTGACATGGAAAGCCTGCACATAAAATATCAAAATCAGGTATTTCGTTATAATCGACTGTTCTTATATCTTGATTAAATTGACCTTGTTCAAATAAGTTGGTATTGGTTTTCGAAAAGTTGTGAATATATGTCTCACGAGCAAATTTATCAATTTCTGAGGCAAAAACACATTTTGCCCTCAGGGATTCTAATGCTAAGTGAAAACCACCAATACCTGCAAATAAGTCAATAAATCTAATATCTGTCATAATTGTTTAATCAAGGATTTGAAAATAATTTTTTGGAAAAGGAATGTGATGTGTAAGTTATGAAAGCTTTGAACTATTCTGCAATTCGTTTTACATTATTGTATCAAGTTTAAAGAGGTGTCCAAAATTTATTTCTCCTAGCAGTTGATTGATTTAAGATTGCCAGCCCTAACAAAATCATTGATTTATTCTATATAAGCATAGAAATAATTTCATATATTCCAAAAAACTAATTTATCTCGCTAGCCTACTGTTTGCTAACTAAAAATAGTGTATTTACTAAAGCTTAGGTCTAAAATCACCATATAAATCAACTTGACTTATCACTGAATACCCATTAAAAATTACCTCTAAATAAAGCATAATAATGAAACAACGATCAAAGGAGAATCTCATGGCAGATTATTTAATTGCCCCTTCAATTTTATCGGCTGACTTTGCACGTTTGGGCGAGGAAGTAGATAAGGTATTAGCTAGTGGTGCAGATGTGGTGCATTTTGATGTGATGGACAATCACTATGTACCGAATTTGACTATTGGCCCGTTGGTCTGTAGTGCATTACGCAAACATGGTGTAACTGCGGATATTGATGTGCATTTGATGGTGAAACCTGTTGATCGCATTATCCCAGATTTTGCTAAAGCTGGCGCAAGCTATATCACTTTTCATCCAGAAGGTTCTGAACATGTCGATCGTTCTTTGCAATTGATTCATGATAATGGTTGTAAAGCAGGCTTAGTATTCAACCCAGCAACGTCTCTAGATTACTTGCAATATGTCATGGACAAAATTGATATGATTTTAATTATGTCTGTGAATCCAGGTTTTGGTGGACAAAGCTTTATTCCAACCGCATTAGATAAATTACGTCAAGCGCGTAAAATGATTGATGAAAGCGGTCGAGATATTCGTTTAGAAATCGATGGTGGGGTCAAAATTAATAATATTCGTGAAATTGCTGAAGCAGGTGCGGATACTTTTGTGGCAGGTTCTGCAATTTTTGGAACGGATGACTATAAAGCAACCATCGACCAAATGCGGGCTGAATTGGCCAAAGCAGGTGCATAATGAGTACATTTACACCTAAGCTAGTCCTGATTGATTTAGATGGCACTTTAGTTGACAGTGTGCCCGACCTTTCCTACGCAGTTGACCACATGATGATGGCGTTAGAATTGCCGCAACCCGGTGAAAAGAAAGTGCGCCAATGGGTGGGGAATGGAATTGAAAAATTGGTTAAACGTGCATTAGCTGATGATATGGATGCTGAGCCAGAAGCTGATTTATTTGAGCAAGGTTTGCATATTTTCAAAGGCAGCTATGCAGAATGTAATGGCCGTCATAGCCAATTGTATGATGGTGTTAAAGAAGGTTTGGATTGGTTGAAACAAGAAGGTTTTACGATTGCTTGTATTACTAACAAAGCTCAGCAATTCACCACACCGTTATTAGAAAAAGTCGGTATTTTAGATTATTTTCAATTGGTGGTTAGTGGTGATAGTTTGCCTAAGAAAAAACCTGATCCAATGCCATTGTTGCATAGTGCTGCACATTTTTCAGTTACACCGAGTAAAGCTTTAATGATTGGTGATTCTATGACTGATGTTAAAGCCGCCCGTAATGCTGAGTTTGGTGCGGTGATTTGTGTCAATTATGGCTATAATCATGGGATAGATATTCGTGAAGCAAATCCTGACAGCGTGATTGATTCTTTTACTCAATTACCTCAATTATTACAAAATCCTGCCTAAAAATCATGAGCCAGACAAAATACATTATGAAATATCTGTCTGGCTTCAGCTTCTTTAAATACTGTTAAAAATCATAAATCAGGAGCTAACTGATATTGTTTTGCAGCAATTTCTAATTCTGCCCACACTGGCCATATTGAATCTAAAATTGGTTCTTGCTCAATTAAAGTGGTCAATTCAGATTTTTTATTTTGTAGCAAAACTTCCATATCTGAAAGCGATAAATCTTTCTCGTAAGCAGCACACTCCGAAACAACGTTAGCAAAAATAAACAATGCTTGGCAAGTGTGGGTATATTGTTCTTCAGTCATTACGGTAATTTGAGTCATAGCATAGCTGAATTTTTCCTGATCCATATCTATTTTCTTTGCATAATCCAGCATCTTAGCTAAGTCTTGAGCCTCATTCATCACTTGGCCTATTAACCAATTAGCAACATGAATATCCCCAACATATAAACAAGCACCTGCATCCCATAAGCCTCCACTTAAGCATGGCTGAATATGGGGACGGCTACGACTGGCTTGCTTTCCAATAACACTATCAGAATGCATACAATTTGCCCCACCTTTAGGTGTTTCTCTAATATAAGTACATAATTTACTAAAATTGCTGGGTTTAGTATAAGGTGCACCTTTCAGATCAGAAATAATAGAAGCAACCCCTGTTTTAGTCGCAAAATCATCCTGAATCTGTTGGATAATGGATTTATTAAAGAATTTATCAAACAAGCTATGGTTTTTTATCATAATTAGATACCCCATTAGAACATGCTAAACTAAATATATAGCATATAATTTGCTTATATATTCAGATAAAACAAGAAGTAATAGAAAAAATTTATAAACAATTAAAATATAACAATAGAATTTTTATAGTAAGTTAATAGAATTAATTATCATAAATAATATTTTTTGACGATTAATTTTTTTGGGATAATTGTTTTTTTTTACCATATTAAAAATAAGGTTATTCCTTAAATCTGGGTGAGAGGGTTTAACATGCTGCTGCAATTGCCAAACTATAATTGTTTAGAAAAAATCAGTGAAAGCAACAATTCTGTGGTGTATCGCGGCCAAAATAAAAAAAACAGTCAGCCTGTGATATTAAAAATGTTTAAGCAGGATTATCCTACATCAACGGAGCTAAGCCGATACCGTCAAGAGTATGATATTCTTAAACAGCTTAATTTATCAGGCGTAATTAAAGCCTATAGTATTGAACAGTATCAACATTCCTTAATGATCGTACTTGAAGATGTTGGTGGTATGGCATTGCGCGACTGGATAAAATCTGAGCCGTTCAATATTAAAACCATTCTCAATATTGCGATTCAAATCAGTTCTGCTTTAATCCAAATTCATAATGCAAATATTATTCATAAAGACATTTGTCCTGCTAATATCCTTTGGAATTCTGAGCTAAAACAAGCAAAATTGATTGACTTTGGGATTTCTACTATTTTACCGCGTGAAAATCCAACGTTAAAAAATCCTGAACACCTAGAAGGCACTCTTAATTACATCTCGCCTGAACAAACAGGACGGATGAATTGTAGCCTTGATTATCGAACAGATTTGTACTCATTGGGTGTGACTTTATATGAGTTATTAGCCCAGACCTTGCCTTTTAACAGCGATGATTCGCTAGAACTGATTCATTGTCATATTGCCAAAACGCCTGCTTCACTGCATCAAATTAACTCACAAATACCGCCTATTTTATCCGATATGGTCATGAAATTGATGGCAAAAAATGTAGAAGATCGCTATCAATCAGCTTATGGTTTAAATGCAGATTTAGAACAACTATTGCAGAAATTAGACCAAGAATCCGTCCCAGAATTTAAATTAGCCCAACAAGATTTCATTGGAAAATTTCAAATTCCACAAAAACTTTATGGTCGAGATGCTGAAATAGTACAGCTATTACAAGCATTTGCACGTGTTACGGTTGGTACAACCGAAATGATGCTCGTTGCGGGTTATTCTGGGGTAGGCAAATCTGTATTAGTGCATGAAGTACATAAACCCATGACGGCTAAACGTGGTTATTTTGCAGCAGGTAAATTTGACCAATATCAACGCAATATGCCTTATTCTGCTTTTATCCAAGCATTCAACGAATTTTGCCGTTATTTACTCACAGAATCAGAACAACAACTCAATCAATGGCGTAGAAAAATTTTAGACGCGGTTGGCGCAAATAGCCAAGTTTTAATTGATATGATTCCTGATTTGGAACTGGTATTAGGAGAGCAACCACCAGTAGCAATCGTTGGTGCAAAAGAAGCTCAAAATCGTTTTAATTTGGTATTTCAATCGTTTATGTGCGCTATTTGTCAAGCTGAACATCCACTGATTTTATTTATTGATGACTGGCAATGGGCAGATGCCGCTTCTCTCAATTTAATCCGTCAATTATTGATTGATAGCCAAATTCAGTATTTACTGGTGATTGGGGCATATCGAGATAATGAAGTAGACGACACCCATCCCTTTATCCAAGCAGTCAAAGAATTACAAACCCATGCAGTAATATTAAAAACATTCAGTTTGAAAAATCTATCTGAATATGATGTTAATCAATTAGTTACAGATACATTGCATTGTCAACCTAAAGAAGTTGATGTACTTACCGATATTTTATACAGTAAAACTTTAGGTAATGCGTTTTTTAGTAATGCCTTCCTTAAAGCATTATATGATGAGCAATTACTTTGGTTTGATTTCGCTAAACAGCTCTGGCAATGGGATGTGGCTAAGATTCAAGCTAAAAATATGACCGACAATGTAGTAGATTTACTTGCTAATAAAATAAAAACCTTTAGCAGTGAAGTCCAAAGTATTTTAAAATTAGCCGCTTGTATGGGTAATAAATTTGATTTAAATACATTATCGGTTATTTACACAAAACCACCAGAAACCACCTTAAATGTGTTGTGGCCTGCTGTGACTGAAGGCTTATTATTATCGTTGAGTGAACGGCATATTTTGTTTGACTCAAGCTTACAAGCCGACGCTATTTTTAGATTTCAACATGATCGAATTCAGCAAGCAGCTTATTCATTAATCCCACAAAATAACCGCCAAATTATTCATTTAGAAATTGGCCGCTTATTATTAGCCAATAGCCAGTGTAAAGAAGATGATATTTTTGCCATTGTCGATCATTTAAATTTAGGACGAGAATTTATTGATGAAGCGTATGAACAAAGACAGCTAATGGAATTGAATTTACAAGCCAGCAAAAAATCAACTCAGTCAACTGCTTATAGTTCAGCAAAAATGTATATTGAAGCAGGAATGCAAGATGTATTGCAAAGTGATTGGCATACAGATTATGAACTGGTTTATGCACTACATAAACAGCGGGCAGAAATTGAATATTTAACAGGAAATTATGACGCAGTTGATTATTGGGCTAATTTAACAATTGAACAAGCACAAACCGCTATTGATAAAGCACAATTATATAATTTGCTGGTTATTAAAAATATCGTTTCAGGTGAGCCTAAGCAAGCAATAGATATTGGATGTAAAGCACTGTCATTGCTAGGGGTTGATTTGCCTAGAGATAACTTAGAGGCTGAATTTAAAATAATTTTTGCTCGGGTTCAAGAGATGTTTGCACAACAACCGATTAGTGAACTACTGCATAAACCAGTGATTACAGACCCAAAATTACATATTATAATGCCATTATTGCGTTATACCACTTTAGCGGGTTATTTATATCAAAAACCTTTTTGGTTTGTTGTCAGTAGTGTATTTGCGGAAATGTCCCTAAAACACGGCAATGTGCCTGAAACTGCGGCTTGTTACAATGTTTATGGTACGATTGTCGGCTTAGTTACCCAAGATTATAAAATGGGCTATGAACTCAGTTTGGTAGCTCAAAAACTCAGTGAACAATTCAATAGTAATAAATGCCAAGCCTATGGAACTTCATCTGTGTTAATCACAGCATGGGTGAAACCATTACAACAAGCAATTGATGCTTTGGAATATGCGTACCAAAAAGGCTTAGAAAGCGGTGACTTACAATATACAGGTTATAGCATATCATGGAAGGCATGGTACTCATTGTCACAAGGCCATCATTTACACACCGTGCTTATGGAAGCAGAAAAAGGTATTAGCTTTAATCAAAAAACCCATAATTGGTGGCCTTTAGACTCACTTTTAGCTGAACAATATATTATTAAAACTTTACTCAATGAACCACAGGTATTTGATGAAAACGAGTATATGCAGCAATGTGAAACCCATAAAACCAGAAATGCCAGTGCTTATTACCAAGTATTAAAAGGCCAGTTAGCTTATTTTATGGGAGATTATGAGCAGGCCATTGACTATCTTGAACGAGCTAAATCTGGGTTGGTATTTATTGCAAGTATGTTTCCAAATGCTGAACACTGCTTTTACCAAGCATTGGCGTTACTGGCAGTTTGTTCGGATAAACAAGATAGAACGGCTTATTGGGGTAAAGTGAAACAACATCGCAATCAGCTAAAAATTTGGGCAAAAAACAATCCTCATAATTTTCTTCACAAGTATGAATTAGTTTGTGCTGAAATTGAGCGAGTCAAAGGTAAAAAATGGAAAGCGATCCAATTATATGAAAAAGCGATTAAAAGTGCTCAAAAATATCACTTTATTCATGAAGCAGGTTTAGCTTATGAGCTGATTGCTAAATTTTATATTAATCAAGGTATGGATAAAAATGCTCAACTTTACTTAAAAGATGCACATTATCATTACCAGCAATGGGGCGCAGTGGCCAAAGTAAGCTTATTAGAAAAACAATATAGTGACTGGTTTGAAGCACCACATTTGCCAAGTGGAGATAATACAACGACAACAACCATATTGGCCTCATCAACTTATATGGCTGCAGGTCAAAGCAGTGCTGCATTGATGTTACTTGATTTTGATAGCGTGATGAAAGCAGCACAAACCTTATCAGAAGAAATCGTTTTAGATAGTTTATTAGAAAAAATGTTGCGTATTGTGATCGAAAATGCAGGAGCTCAACGTGGATGTTTGGTGTTAAAAAACCAAGAAGAATGGACAATTGAGGCCATGGGAGAAGCAGATACTGAGCAAATTACCACGCTACAATCTTTACCTATTCAATCCTATTTACCTAAAATGTTAGTGTATTACGTGGTACGCACTCGGGATAGTGTGGTGTTATCCAATGCGGCCAAAGAAGGAATGTATACGGATGATGCTTATATTCAAGAACATAATGTTAAATCTATTTTATGCACCCCAATTATTCATGCTAATCAATTGGTTGGAGTCATGTATTTGGAGAATAATCTGGCAGAAGATGTTTTCACACCTAATCGCTTAAAAGTCCTCACTTTATTATCTACTCAAATGGCCATTTCTTTAGAAAATGCACAGTTTGTTGCTGAATTAGAAGCTGCTCGTCACACAGCAGAATCAGCGAATCAAATGAAAACTGCATTTTTAGCCAATATGAGCCATGAATTACGCACTCCACTCAATGGCATTTTAGGTTATGCACAATTATTGGAAGCAGAGTTGACTCATATTCAATCTGATATTTTAGAGGAAAGTGTGAAAATCATTCGTAGTAGTGGTAACTATTTATTAACTTTGGTGAATGATATTTTAGAGTTGTCTAAAGCTGAAACAGAACAATTAAAGTTAACTCCTTCAGATGTTTATTTAAAGCAATTTTTGGCTGATTTAACGCAGATTTTTTCGCAACAAGCTAAACAGAAGGCCTTAAATTTTGAATATGAATTGACTGATGATGTACCAGCAATGATTTTTGTAGATATCCAACGTTTACGCCAAACATTGATTCATATTTTAAGTAATGCGGTGAAATTTACTAACAAAGGTTCAATCCATTTTTCGGTGCATGTGGTTGACGATAAATTGCGTTTTGAGACTCAAGATACAGGTATTGGTATGAGTCAAAATGATTTACAACGTATTTTCACCCCTTTTGAGCAAGTTGAGTGTTGGGAAAATAAATCGGAAGGAGCAGGCTTAGGTTTGTCTTTAGCAAAACGTGCAATTGAAGCAATGAATGGGTGTTTACAAATCCAAAGTGAATTAAATGTAGGAAGCTGCTGCCAAATTGATTTGCTATTGGCGAATATTGCCAGCTTTGAGGCAGTCACCCCAATTCAAAATCAGCATAAACAGCTTAAGTACAATATAGAACATTCTGATGCTGACATTTTTGAGAGTCTGAGTTTATTACCTAGTAATACCATAGATGCACTTTATGAAGCGAGCATGATGGGTGACTTTCAGGCCATTCATTTTGTCATTAAGCAATTGATTGAGCAAGATGATCCAATGCTATTACCTATTGTAGAACAACTTAATACGCTGATGACTCAGTTTGACATGGATACGATTAGTGATTTAATAGCTTCTTTTCAGGCTAAAAATAAATAATCTGTATATTTATGAAATAAAATCATGGTGAATTTATAAGATATATTCATTTTAACAGTACTTTTTATACTCTATGTTACTAATATAATCAATAATATATGATAATTAAACGTCAAAAGCTGGGGGAGAATTAGTTCAATGTATAAAATACTCACAATCTATTTGCTAGGCTTAGCCTTGAGTAGCTATAGTTTATTCACTTACGCGGAAGAACAACCTGAATATTTTTCACATTCTGAGGTCTTATTGCACTATAGCCACAATCGAAAACCTGCTGAAAGTGACCAATTAAAGCTCGTTTGGGAAAATTTTTCTAAATGGAAATATGGCGATAATTTATTTATTGTGGACTTACTGGGTCAACCTGATTTATCTACTGACATTGATATGTATTATTTTAAATATGTGACTCGAGTTAGTTTAGATAATGTGTTAAAACGCAAAATATTACCGAGTAATCATTTAGGCGAATTGTATTTAACCGCGCAATATGTCGATACAAACTATGATAATCGCACTTTTTTCTATGGTATTTCGATTGATTTCGCAGGCCATCCTAATCATGGTCATAGCCAATTAGATTTAGTGGTGCGTGAGGAAAAAACTCAGAAAACCAGCTTCTATGCTTTATATTTTTGGGCTCAGCCATTTCGTATGGCCAATTTAGATTGGTTGGCTAAGGGTTTTGTCGAATACTGGGAAGATGATGAAAAAGATATTTTCATCACCAAGCCTCAGTTACGTTTACCGCTTAAGAATTTTGTCGACAAAGATCATTTGTTATTTAATGCTTCGGTTGGTTTGCAAGTTGACGTAGTAAATAATTTACCATCAGAAGATAGAAACTGGGATATGAGTCCAATGTTATATGTTTCTTTTGATTTGTAGAGAATATGCTGAATTTTTGTTGTATACGCCGACTGAATTTTAAGAAAATAAATTTATCTTTTAACAATGGTTCTGTGGGATATAGTCATTTGATTTTAAAGTGATACAGGACTGGCAGTCCTAACTGTTAAGAGGCCTTGTTTAATTGGAAATTTCCAAATGGTTACGTATGTCCAAAATGTGGAGCTGTAGAAAATTGTAAACTAAAGAGTAGGAAAGTATACCAATGCAATAAATGCCATCATCAACACTCCTTAACAAGTCAGACAATATTTGCATCAACTAATAAAGTGCCATTTGTTGCGGCGGTTTGTCTAAATCAAGATACTCATCCTATCTCGATGAATATGAATGTTGTTGAAGGGTTCAAAACTAAGGAGATTGCAGCTTGGACTGAACACCATCTCAGTACAGAGTGTGAAGTTGTCTCTGATGGTTTAACTTGCTTTAAGGCGGTTCAAAAACACGGTTGCAAGCACACTCGTATTATAACTGGTGGGGGGACTCATAGCGTAACACTTGAGCAGTTTACTTGGGTTAATACCATGATTGCTAATGTTAAAACCGCTATCATTGGAGTCTATCATGCAATTCAACATAAACATCTTCCTCGCTACTTAGCTGAATTTTGCTATCGGTTTAATCGCCGCTTTCAACTTGACCTTTACTACCTCGTTTAGCTTTTGTCGCTCTCAGAACGCATCCCTTGCCTTATCGCTTTCTTATTTTGGCTGATCATTATTTATAGGTAATCAGGAATTAGTATGCTTTCAAAGCATTATTTGTAAGGGGTCAAAAACAGTTGAAAACCTTCTTGACTTTGATATTTTTAATTTTTTATAACAAATGATTTTTAACTTAGTTGTATTGCTTGAATAGATAATAAATTATGATAAATAAAATAGATTTCGTTATTTTAAATTCATAAATAATTTAGGGAGTTGATTTAGCTAATTTATTTGCCAACTATATTTTAGTTTAAGTTATGATAAATCCTGTTTGAGAGTTTATGTAAACTCTGGAATACGTAAATGCTGAAGCACAGCATAATATTTACCCTTAATAACAGGATAGAAATTATATGTTAAAACTTTATCATATCAAGCTATGCCTACATCTAGGTTTGGTTTTAACTCTCCTTGGCGCGATAGGTTTTCCCGCGCTCAGTTCAGCGTATACCAATATCAATTATGGTCAACCCGCTCAACTTCCATTACCCAGCAACTTGCCCTTGGCTGATTATGAAGCACAACTCTATCGTTGGTTGATGGAACGCCGTTATGCTCAATTGGGTTGGGCGGTTGATAAGGAAGTGCGAGATACGGGGTCTTTTGTTGAAGGTCATTATTATGGCACACACCCTGCGGTACGCATTTATTACTCCCCAGAAGTAATCCAATGGTTAGTAAATGGGCGTAAAGGTAAGCTACCTGATGGTGCAATGATTATTAAAGAGATGTTTTCCCCTCCTGCTGTGCTGTATCAAGAATTAGAACATGCACCACAATACAAAAATGCACCAGAAGCGTATGAAGCAATGTTAACCAAACTCATTAGTGCTTGGACTGTGATGATCCGAGATAGTGAAGCTTCAGCCGATGGTTGGTTCTGGGGTGGGCCTGGTGCGCCAAAAGAGGGAGAGTCAATAAAAGCAGCTATAAAAAGGCAAATTGACGATTATTCGCATGAATTATATTCAAGTTTTGGTGGTATGTGCTTGCGTTGCCATGCTTCTGCAGAACGTGAATCTACCTTTATCACTCTGCAAAATATAAAAGGCTTTTTGCCCGAAGAAGCTCCTTTGCGTTTTCATGTCGATAATTCTTGGCGCACTCAAGCCCATTTTGAAAAATATCCACTATCCTTGATTAAAAATGATCCTTTTGTCAAAACACATTTCATGTTGGAAAAGCCACAATTGCCTTGGACTGCTGATGATTTAGCAGATTATAAAAAAATAAAAGGTATACATATCCGTGATGATATGAGTTTACAAAAGCTTGCGCCAGAAGGACATAAAACACCAAACTCTGCCTTTTTAGAGACCTTTAAAGCCATGCCTATAATTACTAAAGACGCGGTGAAAAAATTCCCTTCTTGGTGGGCAGATCATGTTGTACCAATGCCTAACAGTCATGAACCCTACATTACTTCCAGTAATTGCTTAGGCTGCCATGGGGGATTAGGTGGCTCTCCTTTTGGCGTGGATATGTTTGTGAAAACAGGTTCAAATTATGGTGAGGGTTACAATATTTCTGAATTTGGGGAATGGCGCTGGTCACCGATGGGCTTAGCAGGGCGCGATCCCATTTTTCATGCCCAATTAGAAAGTGAGATGGCATATCTGGAGCGTGATGGAAAAGAGCATCCTGAACAAGTAGTGGGTAGCTTAAAAGCCAATCAAGCACAATTGACTAATACCTGTTTGAGTTGTCATGGTGCAATGGGGCAACGCAGCTTGGCAATGGACGCGCAGCGTAATACGGATTTAGACCCCAATTTTAAACTTGAGTACTTTTATCTTACAGAAACCTTAGGTAGTCGTGACACAAAACCAGATAATTATGCCTATCACAAATATGGCGAACTGGCACGAGAAGGCATTAGCTGCAATATCTGTCACCACATTGATGCGCCAAATGCAGAAGCGATAGAAGCATGGAATCCACCAGAAAGGTGGTTAGGTGAAAAGGCAGATAAAAAACTTGCCTATGCCTTATTCCATCATTCCACAGGACGTTTCAAGATGGGTGATCCCGATGTTTTATATGGTCCATTTAAGAATGTGGCAGAAAAACCCATGCAACATGCTTTAGGCATGACTCCAGAATATAATCCCTATATCAAAGATTCACAAATGTGCGGTACTTGTCACACCATCAACTTGCCCGATATTGGTTCAACAAAGGATAAACATCCAATTCTCACTCAAGCCGCCACTAATCCATTATTAAGTAACTATAATCATTCAATTGAGCAAGCTACATTCTTAGAATGGCAAAACAGTATCTTTGCGCAAAAAGGCAACACAAAGTTTGCCAGTTGCCAAGACTGTCATATGCCAAGCCATCTCGATCCCATTGATGCTAAAAATGATGTGCAAGTGAAGGATATTAAAACCAAAATTGCCACCATTCAAGATGCTGACTATCCCACCACAGAAAACACATTGCCTGTAGAAGACATTGATATTCCTGTACGTGATGAATACCATCGTCACAGCCATGTGGGTTTAAATGCCTTTTTGCTAGAAATATTTGAACAATTTCCTGAAGTACTTGGTGTACATAAACAAGACCCTATGACTTTTGCGAAGAATGGACCTGACTTCACCATCAAAAATATGCTCTATCAAGCAGAACATCAAACTGCTGATGTGGGTGTTAAGATTAATTCAATAGAGAATGGCAAATTGCTTGCCACCGTGACTGTGAAAAATAAAGTTGGACACCGATTCCCCAGTGGTGTGGCTTTTCGTCGAGCTTTTTTGGAGTTCCAAGTCCTTGAGGGAGATACAACCATTTGGGCTTCAGGGCGCACCAATGCAGCAGGGGTAATTATTGATGGTGAAGGCAAACCGCTAAAAACGGAATTTCTTGATCAAAAAGGTGACGATGGTAAGTATCTATATCAGCCGCATTACCAAAAAATCACCTGCCAAGATCAGGTACAAATTTATGAAGAGCTGAATCAAAACAGTGATCATGAATTCACCACCAGCTTTGTTCATCGTGTGCATCATGTCAAAGATAATCGTTTATTGCCTACAGGTTGGCAATTTGGTAGCAGCTTCAAAGAGCAAGGTGAATTAATGGTCGAATTTATGGAAGCAACCGATCCCATTGGTACTCAAGATGATCCAGATTATCGTAGTGAAGGGTTAGACTTCCCCGGTCAAGATATGTTGCAATATGAAGTCAGCTTGCCTGAAGGCACAGATACCAAGGCGTTATCAGTAAAAGTATCGCTGTACTATCAAGCAATTCCACCCTATTGGTTAAACCACCGCTTCAAAGCTGCACCTGATAAGCCTGCAACGCAACGTTTATACTATTTGACCAGTCATTTAAATCTGCTCAATACTCCATTGAAAAATTGGAAACTTCTTATCCGAAGTATGAGTGCGCAGGTGGCAAATCAATAATTAAGCAATAACTCTAAGAAGTCTTGGGTTTGTCCCTAGCCTTCTTAAAGGGTGCTGGTAATTTGGGATTGGTAGCCCTCTTCGAACTATCAGTCCTACAGGGCAATCCTCGACCTTCAAAGCAATTGATATCTACTGGTACACAAGCCAAGCTGTTATCAACCACTGACTGACATACACCCGCCAACTCATTTTCTGGCGTTTGCACAGTACAACTATCGCCTACACTCAAACTAGCACATGCCGCAGTAGCTTCTTCAGGTGAAGTTTGCAGTGTTTCTTGAGAATTATCTGTTGGAGGAGCGTCTGTAGTTGGTTCTTCAAAAAGCGAGGTATCGTTGGAAACCACTGGCACTTCGCCACCAGTATAAACGGTATTACTGATACCACCACGCACTAAACGTACATAGTTATAGATACGAATTGCATCCCCTTGAGAGCCAAATCCAGTGGGGTATTCTGTAGGATCACCTGCTTTAGGGTCGCTACGCTGGCTACCTGCACCGTGAACATCAGTCCACTGACCATCTATGTATCCCAAAGAACATCCAAAAGCCAGGGCAATCGCATTAAAACATAGTATGATTTTTAATTTTCTATAGAGTCAACAAGTTAAAAATATGGTATTTTATAATCTTGTAAAAAAACACCCTTTCTACTTTTTATTTGATTGATTTTAAAAGAATTAAATTTTAATGCGATTGCTCTGGTGCTGCTATTGTAATAAGCATTGGCATAGCTATTAGCAGTAACAGAATTTATTGAAGTTAAATCCAATTCAAATGTCAGAGGGTCTACACTTGCTACATTAAAATCCAAAGTATAATGTCCCAAATCACCTTTATCAAGTGTGGGTACATATAGACGTTGTGTAGTGCTATCAAAATAAGCTGGGTTACTGGTTTCAGCCATTAAATATGGTTGATTTAGTAAGCTTGCGATTGCAACCGTTAAGACAAGCTGTTTGTATTTGAATGGATACATTATCTTGATTCCCTTATATTTTAAGATATTGCTGACAGCCTCTGAGAACCACTGATATTGAAAAAAATCAACCAGCTTGTCGTTTTACTTTAAAGTGAGAGAGACTTGGCAAGTCTTGATTTTAAACGTGATTGATATTTAAAAATATTTAACGATAAGGTCTAAGCACAAGTTTTCCCTTATCATCTTCACAAATGCCAATCATTGTTTCACCACGATGATCTTTAAACTGTGCGGTATCACCTGTATTTCTACCTTTACAAGCAGTATAGGCTTCAGGTGGAGGATGATTTCCTCTCTTTGCTGGGTGTTTATGCTCTCCTCTTGGTGGATGCTGAGGATGGCGACTTTCTCCTTTTTTTTCATTGTTTTGATAATTTTCAATGATTTCACTGCCCTGTGCATCAACAAACACAAACTGATACGCGCCATTGTCATCCCATTGATAATTAACTTGATATTTTTCGCT
>JADGDW010000079.1:0-372 GCA_016744725.1 Candidatus Albibeggiatoa sp. nov. BB20
AATCTTTTGAGCTGTTCTCTCACTTCCATCAATGCAAAACCGAGCAAATTTAAGCCTTGCCAATAATTAGGATTTTCAATATTGGGATCATCTATTGCGAGTCCAACTCCCCATATTTTATCAATGGGACTGGCTTCAACTAATACTCGTTTACCTGTATTGGCTAAAAATTCACCTAATGCTTTATTCTGACTAAATTTTAAAAAGTTACCACGTACTATAATCTCAAACCGCTGCGCCAACCAGATCATTTCATCAAAATTGAGTACGTTTCGCCCTAATGCTTTTGCCTCACCAGGGTTTGTTGCATGAATTATTTTTTGGTAATTCTCTGTATCATCAAATAATTTAGCTTTTTCTGCCATCATATAG
>JADGDW010000079.1:382-2802 GCA_016744725.1 Candidatus Albibeggiatoa sp. nov. BB20
CAAAAGCTTAACCTCTTTTGTAGTTTTGGATGCCAAAATCATATCCACACAAGATGGTTCAAACAGTCTTGCTTTCTCTGCCATCATATAGTGTTCAGAAGTTAAGTATTGAATACCATTTTCAGTAAATGTTGAGGCATACCATTGACTGAAACAGGCTTTAGAAACGGTATTTTTTGATTGTTGATGTCCCCAAAAACATACGTATTTCACTTTATTGCCTTGATTCACATAGGCTTGTAATTCTGATTTTGAGCTTAATTTCAACATAAAGGTGTCTGTTTTGAAATATAAAGAAAAAGCATCATAAAAAAATAATTTAATACCATGCCAGCTTAGAGAGTATTCTCATTCAACTAATAATAAATTGAATCTAGAGGATAATAACTTAAAGTATAAATTTTTTGTAAGTTGCTAGTAATTAGAGTATTTTAGGGATTTTGGATTTAATTGAGAACGTTCCCTAATATTGTTGTTATGAAATAAAACATAGAAACTACAACCATTTGACAGAATAATTGAATATCCTTATCCTGCGTAGGATATTACATTGATGGTTAATGGTGTGAGATGGAAGATTATAAGGATAGTTTTCAAGCAGAACAATCTATTAAGTTACTTTGGTCTCAAAGCGAAGTCAAAATGCTGAGACGCGGTTTTATTACTGTTTTAATACTAGGCAGCATCGTTATCGGCTTAACTTTATTCTTGGGAATTTATGAGTTATATTTCAGCAAATATGTTAGCAATATTTTCCCTCCTGTTTTTTTCATTATCATACCTAGCATGATGTTAATGTCGATTGGTGGCATGTATTACCAATCAAAAATCATGAGTTCACAATACATCCTATTGAATAAACAAGGTATCCAATCTCATTCTGGTTTGCCTATTTGGCTGCAAAAAATATTACCGTATCAAGATTGGAACAGTACTTGGGAAAATATTGCCAGTATCCAAGTTAAAGACCAGCATCTTTATGAAACGGCTAAAATTTCTTTTAAAACCCATAATACAACTAAATCGTTTACAACATTTGCATTTAAATGGATTGATAGCCAATCCTTGAATGAAGAACATACTCGTTATCCTAAAGAATATCAGTGGCGTACTCGTGCATTTACGACTGATGAACTTCAAAAAATGTTGAATCGTAGTCCCTTATTCCAATATTTTATCCAACATAAAATCAGTGTTGATGTATCCAAGAAAGCCATTCAACCACAACTCTTTGTCAAAATGCCATTCATATTTATCAT
Source organism: Candidatus Albibeggiatoa sp. nov. BB20 (assembly GCA_016744725.1). Lineage (GTDB taxonomy): Bacteria > Pseudomonadota > Gammaproteobacteria > Beggiatoales > Beggiatoaceae > Albibeggiatoa. The sequence continues at coordinate 1,642 of JADGDW010000079.1, forward strand.
GATGATTATGCTAGGTTTTTGGATATATTTAACCGCTTGGGATTTCAATGATGCTTTTACCTTCTTTCTCCGTGATAAACCGTTAGCTGTTTCGACCGAACTAGAACAGCAACATAGCGTGCCTAACAACTTATTATCCACATGGAATGCGCATACGGGTAATGTTTTGTCTGTTGCCGTCAGTGCTAATGGGCAATATGCTGTTTCAGGTGCAAAAGATCATACTGTGCGTTTGTGGGAAATTAATACAGATGAAAATATTCATACTTTTAATGGCCACAAGGATGCCGTTCAAGCCGTTGCTTTTTCACCTAGTAATAAGCTAATTGCATCAGGCAGTGAAGATAATACGATTCGATTATGGGATGTAGAAACCCTTGAACTCGACAAAGTATTAAGAGGGCTCAAAGGTCATGCTACAACATACAATGGAATTTATGACCTTGCTTTTAGCTCTGATGGGCAATATTTAGCCAGTACAAATTGGAATGGCAGTCTTGTGTTGTGGGATATGCAAACGAAAACCGCCAAATGGGTGAGTGAAGGACATAAAAAAGACAAGAGATTAGGGCATCAAGATTCGGTTAATGCAGTCGCGTTTAGTCCTGATAATGAAACACTTGCGTCAGGTGGGTTTGATAATACGGTTAGATTGTGGAATGCTAAAACAGGTAAACAACTGAAAATATTACGCGGCCATAGTGATTGGATATTGACCGTGGCATTTAGTCCTGATGGTAAATTACTCGCTTCGGCAGGATATGATAAAACGATCCGTATTTGGTCATTATCTAATTATGAAACCTTGCGTGTTATCCGAGGTCATTATGCTAATGTGACACAAGTTGTATTTACAAAAGACAATCAAGTTTTAGTTTCTTCCAGTGACGATAAATTTGTTCGGTATTGGGAAGTCAGTACAGGTGCTAATATCGCTGATTTAATAGAACATAAAGACTTTGTTAACAGTATTGCTTTTACCCCTGATGGTCAAAAACTGCTTTCGGCGAGCGGAGACGATAGTATTAAAATTTGGACACTTGGAGAAGCATTAGACAACTCAAGCGAGCCATTAGAATAAGCTGAAATTCAGATAGCTAGAATACATCAATCTCCATTATTTTCGATACCCAAAAGTTGATAATGGTATTGTTTAAGTAT
>JADGDW010000079.1:2812-20168 GCA_016744725.1 Candidatus Albibeggiatoa sp. nov. BB20
GGCTTATCTCTCCATCAAGATAAAACCAACGTTCTTTATCTTTGACAAAACGGCTTTTTTCAGTAAGACGGTGGGCTTTGCCTTGTAGTTTATAACGAGCGACAAAGCTTACCGTTCCTTCTGTATCATCTTTTTGTCCCGCTTCATGGGCTTTAATTTTTAAGCCTAGCCAATGTGTATTTGAGTCAAATTGTAATTGTTTCGGACGGGTTGAAGGATGCCAAGTGCTCAATAAATAATCCTTTAATTCCAATACAAAAGCCGTATAGCGAGAACGCATTAAGGCCTCTGCTGTTGCAGGCACACTATCCCATTGATGATAAGGCGCACAACATTGCACGTAACTCTGCTGGCTACCACAAGGGCAGGTTTCAGTGGTCTTTTTGCTCATCTTTGGTTCTTAAAATCGGGGGCAGCAAAATTAATCATTGACTTCAATCATCTTTAACAATGTTTGCACAACTGTCCCAGCCAACATCGTCCCAAATAAGGCAGGCATATAGGATATAGTGCCATTGACCGCACGCGGTCGCCCAGCATGACCAGAAACAGGCTGATGTGGCAACGGTTGTCGGCCAAGCTCTTCAGAATAAACCACGGGATAATTTGTTTTAATCCCCATGATTTTAAGTTGTTTACGCATTTCTCGGGCTAATGCACAATTTTTAGTTTGATTAAGTTTGGCAACTTTGACTTTGGTCACGTCTATGCGATTACCCGCCCCCATACTTGACGCGATATTAACATTTTGCTGAATGCAAGAAGCAACCAGTGCCGCCTTGCAAGCAATAGAATCAATACAATCCACCACAAAATCAAAATCATTCTGTTGAATCAATTCATCGGTTTGATGCTTTTCTAAAAAATCAGTCATCACAGTCAACTCAATATCTGGATTAATATCACGTAATCGAGCCGCCATCACTTCGGCTTTGTTTTGGCCTAGAGTTGAGTTGAGAGCCACGAGCTGGCGATTTAAATTAGAATCTGCCACTTCATCATGGTCGAGAATGGTGAGACGTTTAAAACCTGTTCTCCCCAAAGATTCAGCAACATAGCTACCAACACCGCCTAATCCGGCGATAAAAATATGATGGTTAATCAGTTGGTTTAATACGTCTTCAGTTAATAAGATTTCAGTACGGGAAAAAAAGTGTTCGGTCATGAGTGTTTTTTATGAATGATGAGTCATGAGATGAATTATGACATGATTTTAAATCGTGATATAGTCAATTTTAGTTTGTATGTTAGGACTGGCAGTCCTTTTATACTTTGAATATCAACCACTTTTGAAATCAAGGATTGCCAGTCCTGTATCACTTTAAAATAAAACAACTATATGAATGTATCAACAAAAAAAGCAATTTTAATAGACGATGAGCTTATCATTTTCAATTCATTACTGCTTTATTAACCTATAAAGTCTACATTACAATACCAAGCATTGGTTATCAGGTCTCATTTTAAAATGCGTATTTTGCACGTTGGTAAATATTACCCTCCTTTTGCAGGCGGTATTGAAAACTTCTTAACGGACTTAATTCAAGCTCAAGTGGCTCAGAATCTACAAGTGGCAGCCATTGTTCACGATCATGAAATCCATTGGCAGCGTTTTTTTGTCTCGATTCAAGCTGAAACTCAAACCAATCCATTGATTTATCGTACCCCTAGTTATGGCCGATTGTTGTACGCGCCGATCAGCCCACAATTTTTGTTTTGGATCAATCGAATTATTAAGCAATATCAACCCGATGTTTTACATTTTCATTTACCCAATACCTCGGCTTTATGGGCATTGATGTTACCTGCTGCACGGCGGATTCCTTGGGTATTGCATTGGCATTCTGATGTGGTGTCGAATATTGATAACCGAGTGGCCATTGCCTATCGTGCTTATCGGCCTTTTGAACAAGCCATATTGCGCCAAGCAAAAGCAGTCATTGCCACATCGCAACCTTATTTAGATTCCAGTTCAGCGTTACAAGAATGGCGGCAAAAATCCTGTGTGATCCCATTGGGTTTGGCTGCTCAACGCTTACCAGAACCGACTCCAGAGGCTTTAATATGGGCGCAACAACAATGGCAGCCTGATTTACAACGTATTTTACATATTGGACGTTTAACTTATTACAAAGGCCAGAAAATCTTAATCCAAGCGTTACGAGATTGTCCACAAGCACAGTTATTAATTGTTGGTAAAGGGGAATTGCAAGCAGAATTAAATCAATTTATTCAACAGCATCATCTACAAAATCGAGTTAAATTGCTAGGTTTTTGTGATAATCAACAGTTACAGGCCTTGCTCAGTACTTGCGATAGTTTTTGTTTGCCTTCGTTGGAAAGAACTGAAGCCTTTGGCGTGGTATTGATGGAGGCGATGCGTTATGCAAAACCTGTGATTGCATCTCAAGTTGCAGGTTCTGGCATGACTTGGGTGGTGGATGATAAAAAAACGGGATTACTTGTTAAACCCAATGATGTTGCCAGTCTGAGCCAAGCAATTCAACAATTAGCGGATAAAAATCAACGGCAGCAATATGGACAAGCAGGCTATAAAAAGTTTGCTCAACAATTTGATATTGAACAAGTATCACAACAAACAACACCGCTTTACACACGTATTATCCAAAAACAATGATGTTATTAAAAAATGTCCTAAAGTACTATTTATTGATATTGTTTAGTTTCAACGTACAAGCAAGCCCTGTTCAAAAGATTATCTCGCTAAACCTTTGCGCCGACATCATATTATTGCAACTGGCGGATCAATCTCAGCAATTGTCGATGACCTATCTTGTCAATGACATGAAATCATATTATACAATTCCTGAGTCTGCACAATTTAATCGAGGCTTGGTTGAAGAAGTCACGGTTTTTCAAGCGGATGTCATATTGGCGCATACATTTACCAGCAGTTTAACTTTGCAGCGTTTAGAGCAATTGGGCTGGCCAATAATCAAGCTTAAAGCCGCACAGACTGTGGACGATATTTACCAAAATATAATACAAATAGGACAAGCGATTCAACAGGAACAAAAAGCATTGCGCATTGTGCAACAGATGAAAGAGGCTTTGCAGCAATTGCCAAAACTAAATCAGCAAAAAGTGTTGGTATTTTATCCAAATGGTTTTAGTGTCGGCCAACAGACTTTAGCCAATAACATTTTATCGCGTTTAAATTTATATAATATTGCTCAAGATATGGGAATTGTATTTTGGGGAAAAGTCAGTTTAGAGCAAATGTTACAACACCAAGCTGAATTTATTATCTTGAGCACCAGTCAATCAAAAACGCCTGCATTGGCCACACAACTGTTACAACATGCCGTGTTACAAAAATCACCCCATATCGAAGTGGCTAATGAACTGTGGCAATGTGGTAGTCCACTTATTTTAAAAGCTATGCAGCATATTATTCAAAAAATACAACCGAATTCCATACCGTAAAAAAATTGGCAAATTGATTTAATTCTGCTTCAATAACCTGCTTAGGATTGATATATAGTCATTTTATTCTAAAGTGATACAGGACTGGCAGTCCTCAATTTTGAAACTGATTGATATTTAAAGTGTAAAAGGACTGCCAGTCCTAACACATAAACCGAAAATGACTATAGTCATTTTATTTTAAGATGATACAGGACGGGCAGCCCTAGATTTCAAAAACTATTTGATATTTAAAGAATTTCAGGATTGCCCATCCTCGCACTCAAGACAGAATTGACTATAATAGCCGAGAATCTGAGTAGTAAATTGCAAATTTTGTCTTAAACCTCTAAAATTTTATCGTTTAACGCCTGTTATATTTTGGAGACATCAATGTCCAACGCTTTAAATAAAGTGAGTGCAAAAATTACTCAACCCAAATCCCAAGGTGCATCACAAGCGATGTTATACGGTACGGGCTTGACCGAACAAGATATGCAAAAAGCGCAGGTTGGGATTTCCAGCGTTTGGTATGACGGCAATACATGTAACATGCACCTGATGGATTTAGCGACAAAAGTTAAAGAAGGTGTTGTCACTGCGGGTTTGGTGGGAATGCGCTTTAATACAATTGGCGTGAGTGATGGCATTTCCATGGGTACAAGTGGTATGAGTTACTCACTGCAATCACGTGATATTATTGCAGATTCGATTGAAACCGTGATGAGTGCACAATGGTACGATGCCAATATTTCAATTCCGGGCTGTGATAAGAATATGCCGGGTTGCATTATGGCAATGGGTCGTTTAAATCGTCCTTCAATCATGGTTTATGGCGGTACGATTAAACCGGGTTATGACAAAAAGCAAGAGCCTTTAGATGTGGTTTCCGCATTCCAATCTTATGGCGCGTATTTAACAGGTAATATCACAGAAGAAGAACGCCAAACCATCGTCAGTTGTTCAATTCCCGGAGCAGGCGCATGTGGTGGTATGTACACAGCAAACACCATGGCCACTGCAATTGAAGCCTTAGGCATGAGCTTACCTTACAGCTCTTCTACGCCAGCCGTTGACCCTAAGAAAATGCAAGAATGTGTCGATGCAGGCAAAGCAATTTACAACTTACTTGAAAAAGATATTAAGCCTCGCGACATTATGACCCGTGAAGCGTTTGAAAATGCCATGGTAATGGTGATGGCCTTAGGTGGTTCAACCAACGCGGTTTTACATTTAATTGCGATGGCGCGTTCTGTCGATGTTGACTTGAGTCTTGATGATTTCCAAGCCGTGAGTGATCGGATTCCATTTATTGCTGATTTAAAACCAAGCGGTAAATACGTGATGGAAGATGTACACAATATTGGTGGCACACCTGCTGTTATGAAATATTTATTAGACAAAGGTTTACTAGATGGTAATTGCCTCACGGTCACAGGTAAAACCATTGCGGAAAATTTAGCTGATGTCAAACCGATTGATACAGCTCAGCAAGATGTTATCGTGCCATTGGAAAAACCAATCAAAGAATCTGGTCATATCCAAATCTTAAAAGGCAATTTAGCACCGGGTGGCTCAGTAGCGAAAATCACGGGTAAAGAAGGTCTGGTTTTTTCTGGCTCGGCTAAAGTCTATGATTGTGAAGAAGACATGCTCACAGCCTTAGAAAACAAACAAATTGGCAAAGGCGATGTAATTATCATTCGTTATGAAGGGCCTAAAGGCGGACCGGGTATGCCAGAAATGTTGACTCCAACTTCTGCGATTATGGGTGCGGGCTTAGGTTCTGATGTGGCTTTATTGACTGATGGTCGTTTCTCAGGTGGTTCACATGGTTTCATCGTAGGTCATATCGTACCTGAAGCACAAGAAGGTGGGCCTATCGCTTTGGTTCAAAATGGCGATGTGATAACAATTGATGCAGATAATAATAACTTGAGTGTTGATGTGGATGATGCGGAGATGGCAAAACGTAAAGCGGCTTGGCAAATGCCAGCGTTCAAAGCCACACGTGGTACATTGTACAAATACATCAAAACCGTGAAAACAGCGTCAGAAGGTTGTGTCACTGACGAATAGTTTTTTAAGGCTTATTCTGTGCTTGAGCTAGAATTGTCTTTGAACTGAGCTGAAAACATCCCAACGCAAATGATACTGTGCTGGGATGTTGAACATAGATTAACTACTTTCCGCTAAGGTTTCTAAAAAGGTTTGCTGTGCCGAAATCAAGCTTTCGCCTTCTTTTGGTGCAATACGCTCATATTGACCGTCTTTATCCAATGCCCATGACTGTGTATTATCTTTTAAATATAACTCTAAGCCATTAACCACTTCAGCTTTAAGCTTTTTATTTTCAACAGGATAACATTCTTCCACCCGTTTTAATAAGTTTCTATCCATCCAATCTGCACTGGCGCAATACACTTCAGACTTGTTGTTATTGCAGAAATAAAAGCAACGTGTATGTTCAAGGAAACGCCCCACGACTGAACGCACATGAATATTCTCTGAAATGCCTTCAATACCGGGGCGTAAGCAGCAAATACCACGTACAATTAAATCAATCTTAACCCCTGCCGTCGATGCGGTATATAAAGCGCGAATGATTTGCGGTTGAGTTAGGGCATTCATTTTCGCGATGATACGAGCGGGTTTACCTTTTCTAGCAAATTCAGCTTCACGTTCAATCCGTTCTAGCAAACCTTTGTGTAATGTAAACGGTGATTGCAACATTTTTTTCAATTGCGCACCACGTCCTAAAGTGGTCAACTGCATAAACATTTTATGCACGTCTTCACCGATAGCCTCATCACATGTCATTAAGCCATAATCGGTATAAATCCGAGCTGTTTTAGCATGATAGTTGCCTGTACCCAAATGTACATAACGACGTAATTTGCGGTCTTCACGACGTACCACCATAATCATTTTAGCGTGTGTCTTATAACCCACCACACCGTAAACCACATGTGCTCCAGCTTCTTGCAAACGGTTGGCTAAGCGAATATTGTCTTCTTCATCAAACCGCGCACGCAATTCAACAATGACCGTCACTTCTTTGCTGGCCTTTGCTGCTCCAACTAAAGCATCCACTAAGACTGAATCTGCACCTGTACGATATAAGGTTTGTTTAATCGCTAACACCCGTGGATCAGCCGCTGCTTGTTTTATAAAATCAATAACAGGGGTGAAGGAATTAAACGGATGATGCAGTAAAATATCGCCTTCACGCATAGATGAGAAAATATTGCGCCCTAAGCCTCTTGGTAAACTTGGTGTAAAGCCGGGGTATTGCAAATCAGGGCGGTTAACCATATCAGGTACGGCCATTAAGCGATTTAAGTTGACAGGCCCGTTGACTTGGAAAATATCGCGCTCTTCTAATTTAAACTGACGCATTAAAAAATGCACCATATTGTCTGGGCAATTGTCTGCAACTTCTAAACGGACGGAATCACCATAACGACGGCTAGGTAATTCGCCTTCCAATGCTCGTAATAAATCATCAACTTCTTCTTCATCAACAAATAAATCACTGTTGCGAGTTAAACGGAATTGATAACAACCTGTGACTTTCATACCGGGGAATAATTCACCCACATAAGCATGCATAATTGATGATAAGAAAATGAATTCATAAGCATGTTTAGAATATTCATCAGGCAATTGAATCACACGCGGTAAAGAGCGTGGGGCTTGCACTATGGCTAAACCACTATCGCGTCCAAATGCGTCTTTGCCTTCTAATGAAACGATGAAATTTAAACTTTTATTTAAAATTTGCGGAAATGGATGTGCGGGGTCTAAACCGATAGGACTGAGGATAGGTAATAATTCATTTTCAAAATATTGTCGTACCCATTCATGCGTTTCGTCTGACCATTGGTCACGCTTGATGAAAAACATGTCTTCCAATTCTAATGCTGGCAAAATACATTCATTTAATAATCGATACTGTTCATTGACAAAATCATGTGCAGCACTACTAATACCTTCTAATACTTTTGCTGGTGATAAATTATCTGGGCCTGCTTGCATTGAACCAAAGTCAGCTTGTTGTTTTAAGCCTGATACTCTGATTTCAAAAAATTCGTCTAAATTGGTACTGGCGATGCAAATAAAACGCAATCTTTCCAATAAGGGTAGCGTTTCGTCTCTAGCTTGGGCAAGCACTCGACGGTGAAAAGCAAGTAAGCTTAATTCACGATTAATATATAAATCAGCATGATGTAAATTTACTTCAGAACTGGATTTGACAGTGGCAGGGGTAGCATTTTTTTCTACCACGTCGCATGAAGGTTCTTTACTGGTGGTCATAATTTTATATCCGTTATAACTATCTTCGAGTTGGAAATAGGCAACTGCTGTAAAACCTTACAGTGTCGTAGTCGTATGTGAAGATGCTGTTTATGAGAAAAACCATCTGATTATAACAGGTGTTTTATACTAAACTATGACGAATATAGGGAAACAGATTTGAAGGGTTTTGTTTGAAGAGAATTCTCAAATGTTCCCACGTTTAACGCAGGAACTTTCTAATAATGCTTTTTCAGCGTAAAAATAAATAATCAGGAACGATTAAGCTGTGAAGGAAGAACCACAACCACACGTTGTTGTTGCATTTGGATTACGAATAACAAATTGAGAACCTTGTAAATCTTCTTTGTAGTCAATTTCTGCACCAGCTAAATATTGGAAACTCATAGGGTCAATTAATAATTTAACCCCATTTTTCTCAACAACAGTATCGCCTTCTTGTGTTTTTTCATCAAACGTAAAGCCATACTGGAAACCAGAACAACCGCCGCCTTGAACAAAAACACGTAACATTAAGCCATCAGTTTCTTCTTCTGCAATTAACTGTTGCACTTTGCTCGCAGCATTGTCAGTAAAAACCAATGGTGAATCATCTACTATTGTAGCTTCTGCACTCATGTACACTCTCCAAGTTGAGGGGGAATATCTAGCATAATATGGGAATAGAGCACCAAAAATCAACGACTTTTATAGCATCAAATTACTTATGGGGTTTGCCAAATCCTCAGCAATCGCATCTAACATTCTTTGATAACGCTCAACTAAGCACATTTCATCAACCACATATTCTTTTTTGCCCATGCTAGTTTCGATAAATTCTACACCGACTTCAAAGCCACCTTCCTCATCTTCACCCCTTAGACGACACCAAGCAACGCGTCCCAATAATGTGATTTGAGGATCAACCATGATTGAAATCTCAATGAGTTCATTGAGCGGTATTTTTTGTTCTGATTCAAATGCCAAACCACCTAAGCTTACATTCTGAGTTTGCTGTACACTTTCCTCAATGTCATCGACTGATGCAACACGAATTGGAATTTGTGCGGGATGTCTGATGAATCTTCTTCCTTCGTCTTTCATATTGCTACATCCTAAAAATGAGGTCGTCCGTTATATTGAGTAAAATGACATGGCAAATGTCAACTATCCTTCCTCAACGGCAGACTGTTCACCTGCTCTGTTATTGTGCAATAGTTGAATGCGGAAATTCAAATAGAATTTATGATGACTGATTAAGTTGACCTATCAACCAATCTATTCATTTTAGATAGCACTTCTTAGCTAAGTTGTCAATTTTGTTTAGACTATTTGTATTTTTCTGACAGCTTATTTTATGTCGTTAGAGATCATTATTTAAAATCGATAGCCCTACAAAACATGATATTTTTAAGTATTGATTTTATTCTAATACAGGTTTACATCCGATATTCATAGCTTATTTTGGAATATCAGAATTCGTTTTCTTGTACTTGAAAATATTTTAATGAATTTAACCTTAAAAAACAAAATAAATTATCTCTAATAGCTTCTCTTAGCTCAGGTTTTCAAATTGCTTTACATATCCAATGAGTTTTGCTGTTCAGCATAAACTTGTTTCAGCGTATTTGTCCAGCCATGAATGTGTGTAGTAGAGCTTACTTTTTTAACGTTTGCATCAATGAGTAAATACAGAAAATTTGGAATAAATTGCCAGAAAAATTGGAATCAACAACATCATGTTTGTATTTTGACAGCATCTTGTAAAAAAACCAATATTATCTTAATTAAGTAGCATAGCAGAAGACTCAAGCCTTCAAAATAAAAGGCATGGCTAGGGGCATAAAAATCTAAACGACTGTTATATAACATAGTATTATATTATAAAGACATTGGTTTAATATTGGATAAATCAATTGTAATTTGGGGTGGGTTTGATTGAAGATGTATTGCGTAAATTAACTCATTAGTTAAGGTTCAAGATCGTCACTCTATTTTGAGCTTTATTCTAATGCCAAAAAGCCAAACAATGAAAAAAACGATAAAATAGCATGATAGTGTTTTGATACGGATGCAATCTTGAATATTATGATTCCAATATCATCAAAATAGCTTAAACTGCACAAAAATTACTAGAAATAATAGAGGGAAGCCAACCTTGTCTAAAGCCATTCAAGCAATTCGCGGTATGAATGATATATTGCCAACCCAAACCGCACAGTGGCAATATTTTGAGCGTGTTATTAAACAGATTTTACAAAATTACGGGTTTCATGAAATTCGTTTGCCTTTGGTTGAGAAAACGGAATTATTTGCACGTTCTATTGGTGAAGTGACTGATATTGTTGAAAAGGAAATGTATACTTTTAGCGATCGACCTGATAAGCATGACCAAGCTGAGAATTTATCTTTGCGTCCAGAGGGCACAGCCAGCTGTGTGCGTGCAGGGATTCAAAATAACTTATTTTACGGACAAGTACAGCGTTTATGGTATTCGGGCGCAATGTTCCGACGCGAAAGACCTCAAAAAGGCCGTTATCGTCAATTTCATCAAATTGGAGCAGAAGTCTTTGGTTTGGAAGGCCCTGATATTGATGCTGAAGTGATTTTGATGACTGCGCGTTTTTGGAAAGTGTTGGGCTTAAAAAATTTAGAGTTGCAAATTAACTCTCTAGGTTCTAATACGGCACGGGCAAATTATCGGGAAGTGCTAGTCAAATATTTAACTGAGCATCAAGAGCTGTTAGATGAAGCCAGCCAACGTCGTTTACAGTCTAATCCATTGCGGATTTTAGATAGTAAAAACCCATATATGCAGGAAATGATTAGCCAAGCACCACAATTATTAAATTATTTAGATGCTGAATCCAAAGCCCATTTTGAACAATTACAAAGTTTACTCACTGCCAATGGGATTGAATTTGTGGTTAATCCACGTTTGGTGCGCGGTTTAGATTATTACAATCGAACCGTATTTGAGTGGGTGACAACAGAGCTAGGGGCACAAGGCACAGTCTGTGCGGGTGGTCGTTATGATGGTTTGGTTGAGCAAATTGGCGGCAAACCTATTGCTGGATTGGGCTTTGCCATGGGTGTGGAACGTTTACTGAGCTTATTGGAGCAAGATCATTTATTGCCAAAAGCAGATGTGCCACATATTTATTTGATGACGATGGGTGACAAAGCATTACAACCTGGGATGCAATTGGCTGAATCATTACGGGATTCTTTGCCTGATTTACGATTAATGCTGCATTGCGGTGGCGGCAATTTTAAATCCCAATTTAAGAAAGCAGATAAAAGTGGTGCACAAATGGCATTGGTTTTAGGTGATGATGAAGTGGATAATCAGCAAGTTACTGTGAAATTTTTGCGCGAAGATAAGCCACAACAAACGCTTGGGCATCAAGAATTACAGGCTTTGCTTAATGAAATAATATAGTCATGTAGGGTGGAATTACGAAATGTTTTCCACCTAAATTATCAATGGTTTAGACACTACTATTTATAGTCTTTCCATGAGAGCCTCAATGATTATGCTATCGTCAACAATCATATTTCCCCTTATTATTTGCCTCTTTCCTCATTTTTAAGCAAAACTGTCCGAAGTATTGATAATAGAAATGAGCTTAATATCTTTTTGAATATCTTGTCATTAAACACAACTCCAAGTATGGTTATAGTAAATATGAACCTATTTTGCTTAACCAATTAAGTCTCCTATCAAATATTCATTAGAAAAGAGGTTTTTATGCGCCAAATACTATTCTTCGTCATGCTGTTACTGCTGCCATTGCTGAGTCATGCCATCAGCGATACGCCGATTTTACGTTTAGAAACGGGTATGCACACAGGGCCTATTCGTCACCTCGATGTTGATGATGCAAACCGCTATGTTGTCACGGGTTCAGATGATAAAACCGTGCGTTTATGGTCAACAGAAGATTTAAGCTTATTAAAAGTGTATCGCCCACCGATTGGTGAAGGTAATGAAGGGATGATTTTTGGGGTGGCGATTTCGCCCGATGGTAATACCATTGCGGCTAGTGGCTGGACAACAGCTGATAAATCAGGATATTACACCACAATTTATTTTTTTGATCGTGCTTCTGGTGAAATGATTCAACGCATTATTAACGTGCCAACCGTGGTTAACCATCTTGAATACTCTCCTGATGGAAAATACTTAGTTGCGGTTTTATCGGGAAATGGTGGTTTTCAGGCTTTTAATACGGAAACCTATGAATTAGTCGCAGATAACAATAATTATGGTGGTTACAGCTATTGGGCTGAATTCAATCAACAAGGCCATTTAATCGTAACCTGTGTCTCGGGGCAATTGTATTTATATGATGAAAATTTTGAGCAAATTGCCACACAAACGACCCATAGCAAAGCCGAGCAACCTTATGCTGCCACCTTTTCACCCGATGGGACAAAAATCGCCATTAGTCACTTTTTCACACCGAGCGTGTATGTGGTTTCAGCAGAAGATTTAAGTTTATTGTATGAAGTCGACACCAGCTTTGCAGCCAGTAACAGTGATTTTAATGCCTTAGCATGGTCGCCAGATGGTGAATATTTATACGGTGGTGGTCGTTATTGGGATGGTGATTTAGCCTCGTATGCAATGATACGTTGGGATAATGCAGGTCAAGGCAAACCTTTGGCTTATGCGTTTGCCCAAAATTCGATTTTAGATATGCAAGTATTAGATAATCATGAATTAATTGTTGGTAGTTATGATCCTGTGTTTGGTAAATATGATGCCAATGGCACATTAAGTCATTCATTAGAAGCAGGCATTGCAGACTATCGAGATAATTTTGATGGTTTCTTAGTCAGTGAAAATGGCGACGCGGTAAAATTTGGCTATAAAGCGTTTGGTAAAGACCCCGCTTATTTTTCTTTAACTGAACATGTGTTAACGCGTACTCTGCCAGATACTACTCGTTTAACCGCCCCAATCAGAAGTTCTGACACCTTAAACGTCACGGATTGGGAACAGAACCAATCTCCTCGCTTTAATTATGAAACCTTGCCTATGATTAGTGGTGAAATTTCCTACAGTGTCGGGATGTCACATGATTCAAAACACTTTTTACTGGGTACAGGTTGGACATTACGCATGTTCAATGAAAAAGGCTGGCAAACTTGGCAAAAACCTGTGGTTGGTGGTTCAGCTTGGGTCGTGAATATCGCTCAAAATAATAAAGTGGCTTTGGCGAGCTTTGGCAATGGCATGATTCAGTGGCTCAATGTCGAAACGGGTGCAACATTACTCAGTTTCTTCCCGCACCAAGATGGCAAACGCTGGATTGCATGGACACCAGAAGGTTATTACATGACTTCCGCAGGTGGTGAGGAATTAATTGGCTGGCATATCAATCAAGGTGAAGGGCAAAGTGCAGATTTTTTCCCAGCAACTCGTTTCCGTGAGCAATTTTATCGCCCTGAGGTTGTGAAGAAAGTTTTAGAAACCTTTGATTCAGCAAAAGCATTGCAATTGGTTAATAAAGAACATCATGTGACTGAAGAAGCTAAAGCAGGTATTCAACATTTATTGCCGCCTGTGGTATCCAGTTTTGAATTAGATGAAAAATCGCTTGATGCAATACAAAATACCAGCAGCTTAGCGTTTAAAGATCGGAAAGTGACTTTTGCCTATCGAGTACGCCGTCCTTCAGGTGAAGCGATTAAGGATATTAAATTACTGCTTGATGGTCGACCTATGGATGCAAACGCCGCTCGCGGAATCAGTCGTGGTATTAGCCGAGGAATCAGCCGTGATATAAGCGATCCTCAACAAGATATTAGTAATTTAGCCTGTCTTATTGATAAATCAGCATCAGAATTAGCCGAACAAGCCAGAGGGATTAGTCGGGGAATTAGCCGTGGCATCAGTCGTAATGTTGAAGTCGATGCAAATCAGTCCGATAGTGATGAAACCATCATCATTGACAATAATTGTGAGATTCCTCAAGACGATGAATTGCATTATCTTACAATTGAATTGCCACCACGTGATGTACAAGTCAGCTTGATTGCCGAAAATCGTTATTCGTCATCAGAACCTTATAGTTTAAATTTAACGTGGACAGGTGAAGCTTCACAGCCTAAACCAACATTATATGTATTGGCTACAGGCGTGAGTCAATATGATGATGAGGCGTTGACATTGAATTTTGCGGCTAAAGATGCACAAGATTTTTCTGATGGTTTAAAAAAACAGTTGGATAGCGATTTTTATAAAACAGTAGAAATCAAATTATTAAAAGATGCGACAAAACAGGAAATTATAGAAGGTTTGAGATGGCTGCATGAAAACGTCACCATTCATGATGTGGCCATTCTATTTTTTGCGGGGCATGGATTTAATGAGACTGATGGTAAATATTACTTTTTACCCCGAGATGTCGATAAATACAAAATGGCTGAAACGGGCTTAGTATATGAGGATATTAAAAACACCTTGTCTTCGTTACCAAGCAAGGCTTTATTGTTTATTGATACCTGTCATTCAGGCAATGTGATGGGCAGTGGTTTTGTTGATATTGATCGAGTCTCAAATGACTTATCCAGCTCTGAAAATGGGATTGTGGTTTTTGCTGCAACGACGGGTAAACAATTAGCTTGGGAAGATGAAGCATGGGGCAATGGTGCGTTTACCAAAGTATTGATTGAAGGGTTATCTGGTGAAGCCGATTATACTCATGACCATCATGTGAGTTTTACCGAGTTGAATTTATATTTATCGACTCAGGTACACAAATTAACCCAAGGCCAACAGACCCCGACCACCGCGATTCCTAAAACAACACCAGATTTTCATTTAGTGCGTTTACGCTAGTTTTTGAGAATATTTTATTGTGATAGAAGGTTGTCTGTTCTTGAGGATAGGGAGTCTTCTATTTTTTCAGAACAATGAGTCTTTTGTTATGCGCTTAGTTAAGTATAGTCATTTTATTTTAAAGTGATATAGGACTGGCAGTCCTAACACATAACAAGAAATTCACTATATCACCTATTGGCTAAGCCTAAAAAATTGGAACTGATTTAATTATGATGCACATTTGCCAACATTTCTTTATTACAGGTCGAGTGCAGGGTGTATCATTTCGTTACTACACTCGCCATAAAGCCGTTGAATTAGGATTAACGGGTTGGGCACGCAATTTAACCGATGGACGAGTCGAGGTGATTGCTTGTGGGAACGCAAGTGCGATGGCATTATTTCAAGTGTGGTTAGCACAAGGGTCTACATTGGCAAAAGTAACCAATATAGAAGCTAAAACATTACCTTGCCAACAACTTGATCGTTTCAAAATATTGGATTCCGCGCCCAACTAATGACATGATTTTAGCGACTATCCGTAGAGTTTAAGATTTCAGCTTTGAATAAGCACTGTCAAAACTAAAGCCTAAAACACTTCCACAACATAGTCGTTTTCTTACTAAATCATTAGAACGGTTCAGCCTTGAATGAGCATATATGGGTGTTAGGACTGGCAGTCCTAAAAACTTCAAATATCAATCACTTTTAAAAGTAAGGACTGCCAGTCCTGTATCATCTTAGAATAAAACGGCTATAACTTCCTAAAGTTGTACGGCTTTACCATCTAATAACACTTGATTTTGCTGTAATTTCAACCGCCCCTCCGCAAACCATTGCACCACTTGAGGGTAAATTTTATGCTCTTGCACTAATACCCGAGCAGCTAATTTATCAGCATCATCATTGTCTAAAACAGGGACTTTGGCTTGAGCAATAATAGGCCCACCATCTAAATCTTCGGTGACAAAATGCACACTCACACCATGTTCTGTCACGCCTGCTTCTAAAGCGCGTTCATGTGTATGCAGCCCTTTGAATAACGGCAATAATGAAGGATGAATATTAAGCAAACGTCCTCGATAATGCTGTACAAAATCGGGGGTTAAAATACGCATAAAACCCGCTAAAATCACCAAATCTACATCAAACTGGTCAATACTGGTTTTTAAAGCGGCATCAAATGTACTGCGATTAGCAAACTGTTTATGATTGACCACCACCGCATCAATATCAATGCCTTGTTGCTTTGCGTACTCTAAGCCCTTAGCATCAGGATCATTACTGATAATTGCTTTAATTTGTACATTTGGAATTTGGGCTTCCACGATGGCTTGCATGTTGCTGCCACGCCCTGAAATTAAAATAACCGTTGATAACATACTAATTCCTAAGCTGAAAAGCCTTTTCCCCATTCACCTGTAAAGCATAATTCCTCTAAAGGCATACGCTGACGCTCTGCTAATTCACGCTGCTTTAATTCATCTGCTTCAATCACATCTATCTCGGTTCGATAGCCAATAGCAATAACCGTTGTTGCTTGAACAGTTTCAGGCAATTTAAAGGTTTGCTTTAATTTTTGTGGATCAAATCCCGCCATTTGATGTGTGGTTAAATCAAGTGCAACGGCTTGCAAGCACAAGTTTTCACAAGCTGCTCCAACATCATAAGTTGCCCACGGATTTTCTTTGCCATTATGTTTAAACTGTTTCATTGCAGCAACAACAATTAATAAGGGTGCATTTTTTACCCAGCTTTGATTCATTTCA
This sequence comes from Candidatus Albibeggiatoa sp. nov. BB20, assembly GCA_016744725.1. Lineage (GTDB taxonomy): Bacteria > Pseudomonadota > Gammaproteobacteria > Beggiatoales > Beggiatoaceae > Albibeggiatoa. The sequence goes on from JADGDW010000079.1 coordinate 19,136, forward strand.
GCTAAGCAATCAAATGCGTTTTGCCATGCTTCTGGCTGAGTTGCTTTATCACATACAATAAACCGCCAAGGTTCATCACCGTAGCAAGAAGGTGCCCAACGTGCCGCTTCTAATAATGAGGTAATTTCTTGTTTTGACAACATTTTATTTTTATCAAAAGCACGAGAACTCCAACGCTTAGCAATTAACTCATGAATTGGAGCTTGGGTTGTTGCTGATTTTTCTAACATTATGTGATTCCAAACGGGGTTGAGCAGATAATTTTATAGGATATTATCGAGAAGAGAGGTTTAATTTATAGAATAAAATATTTTATCCCACAATGCTTGGTTTGCACATATAAAACACGTTTTTCTGGGAAAGAATATAAGGTTTAATTTTTGGGAAATGTATTAAATGCAACTCAATTAACACAATGGCTCAGATAGTTTTTTAAAACATATAATAAAATCTAGATAGCATGTAGTACAAGCCATTGGCATCACTCATAACGCTATACTGACCATTGAACAAGAAATCCTATAAAATAAATTTTTGTTCTAGCTTTTTACCAGCTAATCTTACTTGATATGAAGGAATTTCTATTTCTTGAATAAATAGATAAAGATCACTTTTTACTCTAAAAAGATATTCAGATTCCAAAATATCATGACAAAATTCATCAGAAGGATAAATCATAAAGCATTTTTGAAGTTCAGATAGTTTTTGTATTTTCTGTTTGATGATCCCTATGTTGTTATGATAAACATAGTTGTCGATGTCCAACCTTTTTGAATGGTCATATATATAAAAATATTCTGCAATAATTCGATAAATATCCGGAATATTCCAATCTTTAGGTTTTTTTTGCAAAATAGGCTGAGCTTCTTTTAGTTGAAAGTAAATTGCTTCCTCAGCTTGCTCAAAATTTCTTCTTAAACAAATACCCTTTATCAATGAAGCAAATTTGTTATCTTTTCTAATAATAAAAGCTTTTCCTTCCCAAAAAGTAGATTTACCCTTATGTATAGGTATTGATTTTATGTAGTAATAA
>JADGDW010000080.1 GCA_016744725.1 Candidatus Albibeggiatoa sp. nov. BB20
GTTTTCTATTATAGAATAACTGTTTAAGTATGTTTTGTTTGTTTTAAATATATGTTGATAAAGGTTATTATGATGTCAGATAAGCAATCTATTGAAATCACGGGTAATGTTGAAAATGCCAATATTAGCATCGGTGACAATAATTGGCAGCAGTTATCAAGCTATTCATTATTGCAGGAGGTAACATAATCATGAAATTTCCTTACGGGCTGGCAGATTTTGAAGCCTTAATCAGCGAAGGTTACTACTATGCCGACCGCACGCAATACATTCATATATTAGAAGAATCCAGTAAACACTTACTATTTTTACGCCCGCGCCGATTTGGTAAAAGCTTATTGTTGGGAATGCTAGAAAATTATTATGATTCAAGAAAAGCAGATAAATTTAATAAATTATTCGGCCATTTAAAAATCGGCGACAACCCAACCCCGACTCATAATCAATACTTCGTGATGCGCTGGGATTTCTCTATGGTCGATGGACAGGGAACAATTGAAGAAATTAAGCGAGCTTTGCATAATCAAATCAATGCCTCTATTTGGGGTATGAGTCTGCGCTATCCAAATATCTTTGATAAGCTCATCATTGATAAAGAAGACTCACTATCCTCGTTGCGTTCTCTAGTTGAAATTATTAATCAAACTTCTCATAAACTTTATTTACTAATAGACGAATACGATAACTTTGCCAATGAAGTGATGATTGCACAGCCGTCTGATTATCCCGCATTGGTACGAGGTGAAGGCATTATTAAAACCCTATTTAAAGTCATAAAAGGCCTAAGTGCAGGACAAGGCATTGACCGTGTTTTTATTACAGGTGTATCGCCAGTGGTCATGAGTGATGTCAGTAGCGGCTATAATGTCGCAAAAAATATTAGCTTACGCCCCGAATATGCCGATTTATGTGGATTTCACGAACAAGAAATAATCCAAGTTTTAAAGCAAATAGCCCAAAAATGTGAATTATCAACAGAAAAAACCGATGAAGCCTTAGACATGATGCGCACGTTTTACAATGGCTATCGCTTTGATAAAAAAGGCACGGAGAAAATCTATAACCCGACTTTAGTATTATATTTTTTTGATATTCTAATCAGAGATTGCGCTTATCCCGAACAACTCCTTGATAGCAATCTGGCCATGGATAGAAATCGGATTAACTACATTGCAAAATTGCCGCATGGTCAAGACATCATAGCTCGTATTTTAGACCCTGAAAATCCAGCAAAAATAGGCGAATTAGCGGATAAGTTTGGCGTGGAAGACATGTTATTTGCCAGTAAAGACCAGCCATTTATGGGTTCATTATTGTATTACTTAGGTGTAGTAACTTTAGGCGAACGGGATCAATTTGGTGAACTCTCATTGCAAGTGCCTAATTTAGTGATTCGACGTTTGTACATTGAACGAATCAAAGAAATGTTATTGCCTGAATATGAAGACAAAGAAGCGATTCGCAGTGTTGCAAAAGCATTTTATCATCATGGCAATCTACAACCATTGTGTGATTTCATCGAAAACCGATATTTCCAAGTGTTTGATAATCGAGATTACAAATGGAGCAATGAACTGGTTATAAAGTCTGCATTTTTGACAATCCTGTTTTCAGATACATTTTACATCATGGATTCTGAACAAGAATTAAACAAAGGCTATGCGGATTTGAGTTTAATCGTGCGTCCCGATATGCGTCAATATCAATTACTAGATCACGTTTTGGAATTCAAATATTTAAAATTAAGCGATCTAAATATGACGGGAAAACAAGTTAAAGCACAAAGCCGCGAAGCATTAGCCCAACTACCTATGGTACAAAAAGCCTTGGCAGAAGCAGAACAACAATTGAACCATTATCGCCAAGCCTTGATTGAACGACATCGCGTTACATTACGTTTACATACTTATGCCGTTATTGCCTTGGGGTTTGAACGGTTGGTATTTGTGGAGGTATAGTCAATTCTATCTTGAGTGTGAGGACTGGTAGTCCTGAAATATTTTAAATATCAAATAGTTTTAAAATCTAGAACTGCTGCCAGTCCTGTATCATCTTAAAATAAAATGGCTATAATAGAATCATGAAATTTCCTTAAAATTTCCTTATGGACTCACGGCTTAATCTGACTCCTAGATTGTATTTCCGTTATACTTCATTTAGCACGAAGCCGAGCTTCTGAAACTTACTCTCAAATAAAATTTCGGGAGTTGGAAAAAAATATTGATATATCAAACAAATAAACCAGTATCTATTCATAATTCATAATTCATAATTCATAATTCATAATTCATAATTCATAATTCAAAAAAATCCCATGTTTGCATCAATCCCAGATTTCTCTACAGCCCATGTTCTAGTCATTGGCGATGTTATGCTTGACCGTTACTGGCATGGCACAACTTCTCGTATCTCACCCGAAGCACCCGTGCCCATTGTTCATGTGCAACAACAACAAGAACGCCCCGGCGGTGCGGGTAATGTCGCGCTCAACATTTCAGCTCTTGGCGCGAAAACTACCCTCATCGGTGTCACGGGAAAAGATGAAGCCGCCGACCAAATTCAACAACACTTACAAGCCAATGGAACATATTGTGATTTAATTCAATTGGATAATGTCCCCACCGTGACCAAACTACGAGTGCTCAGCCGTCACCAACAATTGATTCGTCTCGATTTTGAACAAACCCAAATCCCTTTAGACAGCGACAAAATGTTAGCCAGTATGTTGGCACATCTACCCAAAACCAAAGCGGTGATTTTATCTGATTATGGTAAAGGTGCATTGACTGATCCACAAAGTCTGATTAAAGCCGCACGCCAAGCGAACAAGCCAATATTAATTGACCCAAAAGGCAGTGATTTTGCAAAATATCGTGGTGCAACCTTGATTACCCCCAATCGCAGTGAATTTGAAATGGTTGTTGGATATTGCGAAACCGAACAACAACTGGTTGAAAAAGGTGAACAATTACGCCAATCACTGGATTTAGAAGCATTACTGATTACTCGTAGCGAACAAGGTATGACGCTGATTCGTCAAGGCCATGAAGTATTGCACTTGCCAGCTCATGCACGTGACGTTTTTGATGTGACAGGGGCAGGAGATACGGTAATTGGCATATTAGCCGCTTGTTTAGCCGCAGGTGAAGAGCTGGTTAGCGCAACTGCATTAGCCAATATCGCCGCTGGCTTAGTGGTTGGGAAATTGGGTGCTGAAACTGTGAATATTGCCGAATTACAACATGCTTTGCATACTCAAGAAGATCGCGGCATTTGTAATATAGATTCACTTAAAGCAACGATACAAACCGCTCAAGCGAATGGTGAAAACGTCGTGATGACCAATGGCTGTTTTGATATTCTGCACGCAGGACATGTGCAATATTTACGTCAAGCACGACAATTAGGTGATCGCCTGATCGTGGCAGTCAATGACGATAATTCAGTCAAACGTTTAAAAGGTGAAACTCGTCCTATCAATAATTTACAACAGCGGATGACGGTTTTAAATGCGTTGGAATGTGTTGATTGGGTTGTGCCATTTTCTGAAGATACGCCTGAAAATTTAATTTGTGCATTGTTGCCTGATATTTTAGTCAAAGGAGGAGACTATAAGATTCGAGACATTGCAGGTGGAGATTGTGTGATGCAAAATGGTGGCAAAGTATTAGTGCTAGACTTTTTGCAAGGCGTTTCCACAACTAATATGATTCAACGGATACAAACAAAGGATGCAACATGATTATTGTCACAGGTGGCGCGGGCTTTATTGGCAGCAATATTGTCAAAGCCCTGAATAAGCGCGGACATAAAGATATTCTCGTGGTCGACAATCTGAAAAAAGGCCAGAAATTTATTAACTTAGTTGACTGTGACATTGACGACTATATTGATAAAGAGGTCTTTTTACATAAAATTGCCTCACGTGAATATTTTGCTGCATCGATTGAGACTATTTTCCATCAGGGCGCGTGTTCTTCCACCACTGAATGGGATGGTTATTACATGATGGCCAATAACTATGATTATTCTAAAAATTTGCTAACGTATAGTTTGGCGAAAAAAATCCCGTTTATTTATGCCTCTAGTGCATCAGTTTATGGCAGTGGTACAACATTTACGGAAGACCACCGCTATGAGTCACCGCTTAATGTATATGGTTATTCTAAATTCTTATTTGACCAATATGTGCGTCAACGTTTACCCACAATGACCTCTCAAGTGGTAGGTTTGCGTTATTTCAATGTATATGGCGCACGTGAACAACATAAGGATGCCATGGCCAGCGTAGCATTTCATTTTAATAATCAAATCAAAGAAACGGGTAAATTATGCTTGTTTGAAGGTTGTGATGGTTATGGCGATGGTGAACAGCGACGCGATTTCATTTCGGTTGATGATGCGGTTGCGATTAATTTATGGTTTATGGAAAATCCTGATAAATCAGGGGTATTCAATGTCGGGACGGGTCGCAGCCAAACCTTTAAAGATGTGGCCAATGCCGTGATTGATTGGCATCAAACAGGTGAAATTGAATATATTCCATTCCCCGAGCATTTAAAAGGCCGTTATCAAAGTTTCACTGAAGCTGATATTTCTCGTTTGCGCGACGCGGGTTGCCAACATGAATTTAAAACTGTGGAACAAGGCGTAAAAGATTATTTGGATTGGTTGAATCAATAGAAATCATGTTAGGGGTGTTGGGAATTTATCCACACGAAATCACATTCACCCCTAGATTTTGCTTTATGGGATTTATTTACAGCAAAAACAAAACCATATCATTCCTATAGTGAATTTCTTGTTATGTGTTAGGACTGCCAATCCTGTATTACTTTAAAATAAAACGACTATATTATCTTCTTAACATTGCCGTTTCAATCACAAGCAATTGTACAGAAACAATATTAGCCAACAATGCACCGCCTGATAATGAAACAATACTGGCCATAATCGTTTCGGTTAAACCTGTACCTGTGACATGAATCGAAATGCCCCACACCAAAGCCGCAATAAATAATTGTAAATCGGCCACTAAACTGGTTGCTAATAGCACCGCACCGACTTGTGAACGATCACCAAATTTCAGAATTGTCGCGGCTAAATTAACAAAAATCGCAGCCACTAATTCATAAACATGATGATGTTCTGGATTATCCATATCGCCTAAGAAAAAACCAAAATTCAACGTCAAGGCCATCACAATGAAAAAGCCGAATACTACCTTCTCTGGATTCATAAAATAACTCTATTGGGTGGTCGTTTGATATCGAGGGGATAAATTAATATGTTCGCTCATATAAGCGCGTAATTGCTCATAAAATTGTTTTGGATTATTGTCTTGATACTCAAATGTTTGTTGCTGCACATTTTGTATTTTAGCTTTTTCTTGAAAAGACAATTGTATTAAATAGGGCTGCTCTGCTTGTTCTGGCGAAGAGGCTTGAATAATAATTTCTAAATGCTCATATAATTTAATTGCAGGGGTCGCCGTTGCATTTGCGACAACAGGTACGCGAATCACAGATAAACGTGAGGTTTGCAAAATTTCGCTCACCATCGCATGAATATCATCTAACACTTCTTGCTCTCGAACCGAGCCACGCAACCGAATTTCTACGCTTTTCACCGCTGGGGTTAAATTACGTAATTCAATTTCCTGCTGGGGTAAAACGGTATTTTTCAGTTCAGCAATCAGCTTGGGTTCTATAACCTGTTCAATTATTTTTTGCTCTTGAATCGGCTCTAAATTGTCAATGGGTAATGCAATCGTACGCTGCGTATTCAAAACATCAGAAATGATAGGATGTGGATCAGTATCATAATCAGAGGGTTTGTATTGTGCGTTAGAGGCCTGAGTCACATCATGTTCAGGGCTGTCTAAATCAGTAATGGCTAAAGTCTTTGCAGCATTACTGTCAATGGCAACTTCTAAATTTAATAACTGGGTAAAATAATCTTGCAGAGATTGATACACCGCATTTGCATCATTTACAAAATAAATAAAACTTTGGATTTTCTCAGGCTGCCCTGCCAATTTTGTACGTAGGCTAAATAAATAAGAGGGTGAGTCCAATACATCAGGTGTGGGCATTGCAATATGAATGTCTAAATGTTCAACCGTAGGAATAACAATGCTGACTGTTGGGTCTTCGGTGGTTGGGACGCGCACCACATGCAGCTTAGATGACTGTAATAGCTGTGAAATCAAATCATTAACCTGTTCTAAATACGGCATAACAGATTGTGCGCCTTGTAGGCTAATATTGACTGTTTTCACCGTTGGCGTAAAGTTACGCAATTGCAGTTCACCATGGTTTGCTTGAGTCATCGCTGTCAATAGCAATAATATAATTCCACAACTCCATTGGTTGAACTTCATAGCATTTGTCATAATGTACCCTCACAGCATTTAAATAGATAGCGTATTCTCTATCTGAATAGTGGACAAAATATCATTGAAGCGTAGAATTGAAAACCGTCTGATTTAAATGATCACCACTTTTCAACTTACCTATATGAAATCATGCTGCACCAACAGACAACATTTATTTCCCCACAACATGAGCACCGCTTACTTGGCTTAGTTTTAATCAGCTTACATCTTGCCCTATGGGTGAGTGTACATGATTTTGCCTTGCGGGCTTTATTTTTTACCCATTTTAGTGTGTTCTTATTATGGCAACCACTATGGGAAAAACGCAATCCACCCTCGCTGAAAAATATCTTGCTGCTGAGTGGCAGTGCCGTTATTTTTCTAGTTTATTTGAATTTATGGCTTATTATTTTTTGGCAATTAGTATTGTTAGGTTTATTGGGTGGGCGCGATTTAGCCAAGCCCCAAGATAGGTTTATCAACATAGTCGCTATTATTTTCATTTGTTTGCAATTATTTGTCATCAGCATTCCAAGCATGTTTATTTTTGGCGATTTAGCCACGACCCAACTAAGTTTTTCTGGGCTTGATTGGTTAAATTATTCGCTGTTGGCGATTCCGGGAATATTTTTATTGATTCCTGCTGATAATAGTTCAGAACACCGCTATCACATTGATTTTTTTCATGGTTTGATTATCTCCCTGATATTAATTATTGTGGGATTGGGTAGTTTAACCATGATGTATCATCAAGACAATAGTTATCCACTCGCTGTATTTCAGATGTCTTTCGCGACCACTTTTTTCATTTTTACAGTCAGTTGGCTATGGGTTATTTTTGAAAATAAAACCAGTATTGATGAACTATGGACACGGCATTTACTCAATATTGGCAGCTCATTTGAGTTGTGGTTAGAGAATTTAGCTCAGCCACAGAACTATAAAGGTTTAACCCCGCGTGAATATTTAGAGTCTGCATTAGAAAAATTGGCGGCTTTGCCTTGGGTACAAGGTATTTCATGGCATTCAGTATATGGTGAAAATATGCTGGGTAGCAGTTCAAACAATCAATTGGTTATTTCGACGCAATCGTTGGAAGTCACGGTTTATTCACGTTATCGCATCAGTGCGAGCCATTCATTTTTGATTAAATTATTAGTGCAATTGGTTGAGCATTTCCATCAAGCCAAACGTCGTGAAGAGGCTTTTGCTCAGCAGGTACATTTACAAGTGATTCATGAAACAGGCGCGAAATTAACCCATGATATTAAAAATTTACTTCAATCTTTACAAGCGATTAGTTCTGTAATTGAAAGCAGCCAGCCCAGTCAATTTGGCGATACGCAGCGTTTATTACAGGGACAAATGCCGCATTTAACCCAGCGTTTGAAACGCACTTTGGATAAATTGCAAAAACCACAAGAATTGCCTTATACCACCGTTCCATTAAGTTTGTGGTGGGGTAATTTAAAAGCCCGTTATGCTAAGCGCAATATTAGTTTTGTAGAAGAAATTAAAAACAATCATGTGCTGATTCCTGAGGATTTATTTGATAATGTGGTAGAAAATGTGTTGCAAAATGCCTTATCTAAACGTAAACGTGAGCCAGATTTACAAATTGAGGTTTCGCTTTATGCCGATGATGATAAGTTACGTTTGACTGTCTGTGATGATGGGACGGCAATTGCTGAGCAAATTGCGGATACCTTAATGATGCAGCCTGTGACTTCAAAAGATGGTTTTGGAATTGGTTTATATCAAATGGCAAAGCAGTTAATGGGTTCTGGTTATCAGGTTTCATTATGCCGCAATATTGCTGGGGAAGTATGCTTTGAACTAGTCAATGCAGAAGAGGATGACGGCCACTAATAGTTTATTTTTTTATCAATTTAGCCTGTCTTGTTCCCACAAGTTTTGTGGGAATGACTTCACGATGTGTCACATTGAGTAAAATTTATAACACCATACGTCTCACACATATTTCAATTTGAATCATGGACATTTGCTTGGTGTATGACACTGCGCTTATACATTCTACGTGGCTGTATGGGAACAAACCATTTGTGTTGAAGCCAAAAATCTTGCAGATGAATAATTTATCATTAATTTTAGCCGTAAACAAAAATAACATCATTGAGGCTTACAAGCTGTGTTGGAATATCGAAACCCTGTTTGGCAATCTTAAATCTCGTGGGTTTAACTTAGAAGCAACTCGTGTCTCTAAGCCCTAAAACATTCATAAACTATTCTGTATTCTAGCATTTACCTATGCTCTTAACACTGGAGCTTGGCGGATTTCTCAGGGAAATTCTATTTCTGTTAAGAAATCTATCAACCGCCCTGTCACATCTATTTTTTGCTTTGGCTTAAATTGTTTGTAGCAATTATTGCTTAATCTTTTTGAATACAATAACTTACAACTATCCATTGATGTGCCTTAACTTTTGTCGAGTTCAGAGGAAAGGATATTGTAATCTGTTATCTGAATTTTTAAATTTTCAAGCAAAATTAAGCATAATGTGATTGTAATTATGGTTAACTGGTTAATTACATGATATAAATGTGGTTTTTACTTAACAAATTTTTAAGGTAGGTATCATTATGAGATTATTTTGTTCAAACCCACTACTAAAATATTTGGGTGGACTGCTGCTGCTTATTGCTTCAAATAATAGTTTTGCTTTCAGTTGCCAAGATGTGACAGATGTGCCTGTCTCTGAGTGTGAAGCCTTGGTTGCAATTTATGATGCACTCGATGGTGATAACTGGATACACAATGATAATTGGACACAGACAAAGGAGCTTTGTAGTTGGTATGGTGTGTCCTGTTTATATGGAAGTGAGGGCAGTTTATATAGACTTAATTTATCTAGAAATCAGCTCAGTGGTGAAATTCCTGCCTCCATTGGTAACTTGGTTTTCTTATCTTATCTTGATTTATCTAGAAATCAGCTCAGTGGTGAAATTCCTGCCTCCATTGGTAACTTAGTTTTCTTATCTTATCTTTTTTTAAATAATAATCAGCTCAGTGGTGAAATTCCTGTCTCCATTGGTAATTTAACTGAGTTACATAATCTTTCTTTAAATAATAATCAGCTCAGTAGTGAAATTCCTGCCTCCATTAGTAATTTAACTTACTTAAGTCAGCTTAATTTAGATAATAATCAGCTCAATGGTTCAATTCCCCCTGAAATTGGAAATATTCCCAATTTGAGCTTATCAAATAATCAACTTAGCGGCTCAATTCCAATTGAATTATCCAATCATGAAAATTTGAGGTTAGACAATAATGATGTATGCCGTATTTCAAGTGTAGATTATTCAAAAGTCCCTAACTATGAAACTTTCCCCATTTGTGTTGTTGAGGTATTTTCATGTAATAACGTGACTGAAATCCCTGTTTCTGAGTGTGAAGCCTTGGTTGCAATTTATGATGCACTTGATGGTGATAACTGGACACACAATGATAATTGGAAGCAAGCTTATACGCCCTGTAGTTGGAGTGGAATCGAGTGTGAAAATGCAAAAATTACAAGTCTTAATTTATCTAATAACCAGCTCAGTGGTGAAATTCCAGCCTCGATTGGTAATTTACGTGACTTAAAAAGGCTTGATCTATCTGATAATCAGCTCAGTGGTCAAATTCCTGACTCCATTGTCTATGTTGGAGATATTGTTGGATATTATTCAGAAAATCATACTACAATTGATTTGTCCAGTAATCAGCTCAGCGGTCAAATTCCCTCACAATGGAATGCTTATAGTTCTGGCCCTATTCATGCTATGAGCATAAATTTCTCGAATAACCAACTCAGTGGTGAGATTCCTCCCGACTTAGGGAATATTATTGCCAGCCACCTAGATTTCTCGAATAATCAACTCAGTGGTGAGATTCCTCCTGGATTGGGAAATACTGCTGGCCATCTAAACTTATCCAATAACCAACTCAGTGGTTCAATTCCATCCAACTTAGGATATATTAGTGATCTAAATTTATCGAATAACCAGTTAACTGGCGAAATTCCTTTTATATCGTATAGTCAATGGGATAAACCTAATCTTACAAATAATGACTTATGTCGAAATCCTAGTACTGACTACTCAAACTATCCTGAACTTGAAGTATTCCCCATTTGTGTTGCTGAAGCATTTTCATGTAATAACGTGACTGAAATCCCTGTTTCTGAGTGTGAAGCCTTGGTTGCACTTTATGATGAATTAGATGGTGATAACTGGGCACACAATGATAATTGGAAACAAACAAATAACATTTGTTCTTATTGGTACAACGTCACATGTGAGAATGGGCATATCACAAGTATTAGCTTAGAAAACAATCACCTTTCTGGCTTGCTCCCTGCAAATATTGCAGACTTAACAGGATTGGAAGCGCTCAATATTGCGGGTAATCAAATATATGGCAGTTTGCCTGATTTAAGCGCAATCACAAATCTTGGTAGTGTCAATGCCGATCAAGACAGTGGTTTATGTCATGACACAACTTTTGATTATTCTGCTTATCCTCAATTAAGTAATTTACCTGATTGCGATTCACTTGTTGCTTTAACCGTTTCAATTGGCGGTACAGGTTCAGGTTCTGTGAGTTTAGGTAACTCAGGTATACAGTGCGATGATCAATGTGAGCGATTGTTTACTAAAAACACAAATATTACTTTGACCGCTGTCCCTGAAACGGGAACGGTTTTCCAATATTGGTCGGGCCAATGTAGTGGTACAGAACTGAGCACTCAAATCACATTAAATGCTAAAAAACAGTGTAAAGCAGTCTTTGATTATGATGAGTTACGCGCGGATGTGCATATTATAGAGCTGAATAAAGCAGGTGAGGGTTCAGGTTCTATTTTTGCCAAGCAAGGTAGCAAAATCATTTTGGCATGTGATGCTAATTGTCCAATACGTAATAGCATTCATTTGCAAGAAGGTGATGAGTTTACATTGACCACTTTCCCGCGTCCCGGTTATCAATTTATATCATGGACGGGTAATAATGCTGGATGTATTAGCACTGAAAGAACGTTATCAATGACGATGGGACAAGATTCTATTCGTTGTGTAGCTCGTTTTGAGATATTGCCTGATACACCTCAGACAATGGCGATGTTGAGTACGAGTACAATTGGTATGGGTGATGGTATGGTTAAGACAACAGGTATTTATTGTGGTGATAACTGTGTTGAATACCATAACTTTGGCTCAAGCGTTTCACTCAATGCGAAACCTGATTCATTGTCTAAATTTATCGGTTGGTTTGGTTCTTCAGAATGTCATGGTAAAACAGAGCATTATATTAAGTTTACACTTAACCAAGATACGGAATGCCAAGCTTATTTTGAGACTGATATTGATAATTTGATTACGCAGCGTATAAAAGCTTTCTATGAACAAGCGCTTTTAAGTAATGGAGCTGCTGTTTCTGAGTATTATCCAGCCTCTTTGAATACTGAGCGTTTGGAGCAAGGATTGAGAATAGCATATAATTCAATGCACAGAGTGAAGGATCATTTTGCTGTTTCAAGTCAATGGCCTACGCAGGATAATGCAATGGAACGTTATCAACCACTTCCATCTGATTTGTATGTCAAGGGGATTCAATTGGTCAGTGATGGCACAGTGACTTTAAATGATGGTAGTCAGGAGAGTGTCGCAGGTAATTATATTGAGTTGAAATTGTTGATGATGCGTAAACAAGGTGTAGAAGAGATATCGCCTATTATTATTTACTTTAAGGGTGATGTGGCTTCGCAACATTTGTTAAACGCTAACTATACGCCAACTTCTCAAGGTGATGCTGCTTATGCTATCTTTGGTTATTAGTTGATGTAGTCGTTTATTGATTGTTAGGATTGTCAGTCTTTGAAGGCTTGGCAGTCCTAAATCGCCTTTAAAACGCAACTTCAGGAGATTGCAGTTATTATACTTATTAAAATCAATTCTTTATCAGGTTACATTACAAAAAAACTTGAGAAAAGAATAGTTGATTTATAATTAATTGAAATATAGGTACTTTATGAAAACTATCCACAGTATTTGTTAAACGCCAATTATCTGCTTAAAAGAATTTTCCTCAATAAACCCTACAAGAAATCTAATTAATAAATCATCCAGAAATTTTCAATTCTGATAATCTGTTGAGCACTTTCTTTTCGTGCAAATGCGACAACTGCTACCGTTCCAAAAATAGCAGCAAGGGCAACTGTTCCAAGTGTCAAAGAAGCATCATTATTTAACGTTCTTGCAACTACCCCAACTATCCCACCAACAAACCCTCCTGTAATTGTTGATTTTAATGCTGCTCGAATATCTAAATTGTATGGCACAGTCTCAAAATTTTCTTGTCCATCAACTTCATATCTAATTTGAATTTGGAAATTATATGTAATAGGTTTAAAAAATAGTGAACGTTTTGCTCGAAGGACAAATTGTTTGATAATCGAATTCCCAGGTTGAAGAATAACTGGTATTTTTCCATCTTTAAAATCCTCAACTTTCATAAAAATTCTATCAAGGTCATCATTTGTTGGATTTTCAGGAAAATGCAAGTGCCATAAATCACTAAAAGAACCTGCAACTAAGTCTGAATGACTACAATTCCCACCTATGTAAATATGATGCTCTGCCTCTGTTGGCATAAAGGTATATTGTTTTGCTTCTGTCCCAATGGCTTCTGCAATTCAAGAACCTTGGGGAGGTATCAACCATTGTTTTACCTGCTTAAGAAAAAATTTAAATTGAGCTTTATATTTATCCAAGCCTTCTAATTTATTTAAACGTCCTTCATATTCAGAAGCTTGGGCTGTTAGATATTTTTGCAACCATGCAGAATCCAGTAGCTCAACAGGTAGATGAGTTTGAGCAGAATAGATTTTAATTGGTACATCATAAGGGTTTTCAATAATAACAAAAATAGAAAAGTCTCGTAAAGAATCAACTGTGGGTTCAGAAGTAGATATTCTTGTTTTTAATGCACCTCGACGCATCCTATAAGGAATCATTGCATTATCTGCCATATTTTAAAGCCCAATTACAATTTACTTAATCGTACCTTAAAATAGACAGAGCTTCAAAGTAAAAACAACAAAAAAGCCCCATCCATCGAAATGAATGAGGCCTTTTTTAACTTATAATGAGCTAGAAACTAGCGTCACAGGCTGCTTACATCATGCCGCCCATGCCACCCATTCCGCCCATACCACCCATGCCGCCCATATCTGGAGCACCCATACCAGCATCATCTTTAGCTACTTCAGCAACCATCGCTTCAGTTGTAATCATTAAGCCTGCAACAGATGCTGCATTTTGTAATGCTGAACGAGTTACTTTAGTTGGATCTAAAATACCCATTTCAATCATGTCACCAAATATTTCAGTTGACGCATTGTAACCGTAGTTACCTTTGCCTTCTTTCACAGTATTTAAGATAACAGACGCTTCTTGACCTGCGTTAGAAACGATTTGACGTAAAGGCTCTTCCATCGCACGACGTGCAATGCTAACACCCATTTCTTGATCCGTGTTATCGCATTTAACTTCGCTCATTGTTTGTAATGCACGAACCAATGCAACACCACCACCCGGTACAACGCCTTCTTCAACTGCTGCACGAGTCGCATGTAACGCATCTTCAACGCGTGCTTTCTTCTCTTTCATTTCCATTTCAGTTGTCGCGCCGACTTTAATCACAGCAACGCCGCCTGCTAATTTAGCAACACGTTCTTGTAATTTTTCACGGTCATAATCAGAAGTCGCTTCAGCGATTTGTTGACGAACTTGTTCAACACGATCTTTAATTTCAGCTTCGCCGCCAGCACCATCAATCACAGTTGTGTTTTCTTTAGTGATGTTGATTTTCTTAGCAGTACCTAAATCATTGATAGTCGCGCCTTCTAAATTCAAGCCAACTTCTTCAGAAATTACAGTTGCGCCAGTTAAAATCGCGATGTCTTGTAACATTGCTTTACGACGATCACCAAAACCTGGTGCTTTAACCGCTGCAACTTTAACGATGCCACGAATATTATTTACAACTAAAGTCGCTAATGCTTCGCCTTCAACGTCTTCAGCAATGATTAATAAAGGACGACCTTGTTTAGCAACACCTTCTAATACTGGTAACAATTCACGGATGTTAGAAATTTTCTTGTCATGTAACAAGATCATTGGGCCTTCTAATTCAACCGCCATTGTTTGTTGATTGTTGATGAAGTAAGGAGACAAGTAACCACGGTCAAATTGCATACCTTCAACAACGTCTAATTCGTTTTCTAAACCAGAACCTTCTTCTACAGTGATAACGCCTTCTTTACCGACTTTACCCATTGCATCAGCGATGATACGACCGATGTCAGAATCAGAGTTAGCAGAGATAGTACCGACTTGTGCAATTGCTTTGTCATCGATACAAGGTTTAGATAAATCTTGTAATGCTTTAACTGCAGTGATAACCGCTTTATCAATACCGCGTTTTAAGTCCATTGGGTTCATGCCCGCTGCAACCGCTTTCATACCTTCACGCAACACAGCTTGTGCTAAAACTGTTGCCGTTGTAGTACCGTCACCTGCGATGTCAGAAGTTTGAGAAGCAACCTCTTTCACCATTTGTGCGCCCATATTTTCGAATTTATTTTCTAATTCGATTTCTTTCGCAACAGAAACACCATCTTTAGTGATGGTTGGTGCACCGAATGCTTTTTCTAAAACAACGTTACGACCTTTAGGACCTAAAGTTACTTTAACTGCATTAGCTAAAACGTTAACACCGTCAATCATTTGATGACGCGCGTCATCTGCAAAACGTACTTCTTTAGCTGCCATGATTATTTATCCTCGGAAAATTTAAAATCTTATAAAACGTTTACGACAATATTCTAAAGGGTTTAGCCTTCGATGATTGCCATGATGTCTTCTTCACGCATCACAAGCAATTCGTCGCCGTCAACTTTAACTTCTGTGCCAGCGTATTTGCCAAACAACACTTTGTCACCCGCTTTTACTGCTAAAGCGCGTTTGTCACCGCTTTCTAAGATTTTGCCATCACCAACAGAAATGATTTCACCACGGCTTGGTTTTTCAGTTGCAGAATCAGGGATGATGATGCCGCTTGCTGTAGTACGTTCTTCTTCCATACGTTTTACAATCACTCGGTCGTGCAATGGTTTGAGTTGCATCGGGGTAAACTCCTAAAAAAGTTGGTTGTTAATATTATTATTAGCACTCACTGGTGTTGGTTGCTAATAATAGGGATTTGGTTTTAGAAGTTCAATAGCTAAAGCCGATTTTTTTTATTTTAATAGACAGAAGGTGTCGCTTATTTTCTGTACTCTGTGAATGCTTCGTCCTGAAATCTATCATCACGGCATAAGTTATGACGGGGTGTAGTCGTTTTATTCTAAGATGATACAGGACTGGCAACCCTTAGTTTTGAAAGCAATTGATATTTAAAGTTTTATAGGACTACCAGTCCTAATACCCCAAACGAAATTGACTATATTAGGGCTTCATTATGAAATGTGAGCACTTCGTTTCCATTTTTAGAGCTTAGAGATAAAACCTGTTACAATCGGTATTAGGCTTGATACTGACTGATACCAATGGCTGTTTCTACTTTTCAACACGATATTTTCATTAGTTACGCATCTGTGGATAATCAACCTTTATTCGGTGCGGAATATGGCTGGGTTACAACCTTGGTTGGACACCTGCAAACGGTTTTGAATCAACAATCTGGACAGGAATGTAAGCTTTGGATTGATTACAAAGATTTACAACATCACCAGCCTACGCCACAACAAATTGAGCAAGCCATTGATAATAGTGCTTGTTTTATATTGATTTTATCTGCGGCCTATTCAGCCAATCAAGAATGTTTACAACAAGTGCAGCGTTTTATTGCTCAACATTCACGCCAGTCCATTTTTATTATTGAAAAAGAATCACAGCCTAAACTCGGCTTATTATCGGATTTTATTGGTTATCCATTTTGGGAACAAAATTTACAAACTCAGCGTACCCGAACTTTAGGCGTGCCCGTATTATTACCTGAGAGAGATGGGCTTTATTATCAGCAAGTAACCGAGTTAGGGCAGCACTTAATCCAAGATTTATTATCCGCTCAAGCTATCGTATCCCAAACTATAGAATCAACATCATCATCACAAGTTCAAGATACGCCACCAGTTTCTATTTCAAGCCCCAAAGTATTTATTAGCTATAGCTGGGATTCTGATAAACATAAGCAAAATGTATTAGCCTTCGCACAACAATTAATCAAACAAGGAATTGATGTCGCCTTAGACCAGTTTGAACAATTCCCCGCTCAAGGTTGGGCAAATTGGATGCTCGATCAAATTGAAGAATGTGATTTTGTGTTGATTGTGTGTACTGAAACCTATAATCGTCGAGTTAGACGCAAAGAAGAAGGACGTGGCAAAGGGGTGACATGGGAAGGTACAATTATGACCGATCTGATGTATGATGATTTTCATCAAAATACGCGCTTTATCCCTATTATTTTTTCCATGGAAGATATGCCGCATGTGCCGCGCTTTCTCGGTAGTGTATCCCGGTTTATGGTGACGACTAAAGAAGGCTATAAAGATTTATATCGCTATTTAACTCAACAAGCAGCGATACAAAAACCTGAATTGGGTGCAGTACATACTTTAGAAACAGAGCAAGTAGCTCAGACTTTAAATTTTAATTTTGACTGATTGGTTTAGTCGATTAAAGCCCAAAATAACAATGATGGCTGAAAATATTGGTTAAAAATACTCGTTGTTAACACAGATGTTTTTGAGAATAGAACATTTTGTATTATAATCTGTTTCTGTGATTTAAAATCACTCCACCTTTTTAAGACACCATCCAGTTGTAATAAATCTCATGTCTTTATCAATACAAACGCCCGCAGTGCTTGAAATCAAAGGTAGCCTTTTACCTGTAATGATTGTGCAATTATTTGATACTGATAAAGAACGTATTGCGGTAGCACTCAAAGAAAAAATTCAAAAAGCCCCTAATTTATTTCTCAATGCAACGATTATTATCGACCTCAATCCAATTCAGGAACAAGATTTACCCTTGTCTGATATTGTGAAAATTGTACGGGATAATGGCTTAATACCTGTTGGCATTCGTGGCGCAAATGAACATCACAAACAACTTGCAGCACAATTGTCATTGGGGCTGTTTCCTAATGGTCGGGAAATACAAAAAACAAAAAATACTGAAAAAGAAACCACACCTCAACCGTCTAATACTAAAGTTGTGTCGCAACCTGTACGTTCAGGCCAGCAAATTGTATGTTTAGATGGTGATTTAGTTATTTTATCTTCGGTTAGCCCCGGTGCTGAAGTGCTTGCTCAACGCCATATTCATGTTTATGGTGCGTTGCGCGGACGAGCATTAGCAGGCGTTAACGGTGACACCCAAGCGCGGATTTTTTGCCATCAATTGGAAGCAGAAATTGTTTCGATTGCAGGCAATTATCAAGTTAACGAGGATTTAACGGAAGATGTGCGTGGCAAGGCTGCACAAGTGTTCTTAGAAAATGATAAACTAATAGTACAAGCTTTAAATACCACCAATACGCTAAGACGTTAATTCGATTGTGAATGATTTTTGTATAGTAGAATATAATAACTGAAAATAAACGGATATTTTAGAGCCAACTGTTTAACATCATACGGGCTAAAAACGACATTAGGGTTTTAGGAGACATCAGTTTGAGCAAGATTATTGCTGTCACATCAGGTAAAGGTGGCGTAGGGAAAACAACAACCAGTGCAGCTTTTGCAACAGGTTTAGCATTGCGCGGCTATAAAACAGTCGTGATTGACTTTGATGTTGGCTTGCGTAATTTAGACTTAATCATGGGATGTGAACGGCGGGTTGTTTATGATTTCGTCAATGTGATTAACGGTGAAGGTAATTTAAACCAAGCTCTGATTAAAGATAAACGAGTGGATAGTTTATACATTTTGCCAGCGTCCCAAACCCGTGATAAAGATGCGCTCAGTCAAGAAGGGGTTGAAAAAATCCTTACTGAACTCAGAGATCGCTTTGATTATATTATTTGTGATTCTCCAGCGGGTATCGAACATGGTGCGATTATGGCAATGTACTATGCTGATGAAGCAGTTATTGTCACCAATCCTGAGGTGTCTTCAGTACGGGACTCAGATCGAGTGATTGGGCTTTTATCGAGCAAAACAGAGCGTGCTATTGAAGGTAAAACTCCGATTAAAGAGCATTTATTGATTACGCGCTATTTACCTAAACGGGTGAATCAAGGCGACATGCTCAGTGCTGAAGATGTACAAGATATTCTGGCTATTCCGTTATTGGGTGTGATTCCTGAATCATCAGTGGTGTTGCAATCCTCTAACTCAGGAACGCCTGTGAGTTTAGAGCCTAATTCTGATGTGGGTCAGGCATATTTAGATGTGGTTTCACGGTTTTTAGGTGAAGACTGTCCTATGCGTTTTGTCAATGATAAGAAAGGGTTACTTTCCCGCCTATTTGGAAATTGATATGAGTTTTTTTGATTATTTCCGTTCATCCCACCAAAATACAGCAGCGATTGCCAAAGAACGCTTACAAATCATTGTGGCACATGAGCGTGGTCGTGAAGCGCATTTAGATTATTTACCTTTATTACAACAAGAGTTATTAGAAGTTGTCAGAAAATATGTTGCAATAGATGATGAGCAAATTAAAATTAGCGTAGACAAAGATGGGGATTACGAGGTTTTAGAGCTTAATATTACCTTACCCGAAGTGGAAAAAGCCCGTTAAAATATCGTGGAATAATCCAGATTGGCAGCTTTGATAGCAAGATTGAAGGCTGCCAACCTTTGAAGAATTAATGCAATATTTCTGCTGTTTTTAGCAAATGCGAATAAAATCTTCAGTTTATTGGCAATTTTTAAATTACTATATAAATGTCCTTCTTTGTTTTTCAAATAGTTGCGATTTTAGGCGATGGGGATTTTCAAGAACTGTCCGAAGTATTATTATTTAAATAGTTCAGATAAATGGTTTAACAAGGTTTTTTCATTTACGACTGTTAATTTAAACATACTACTCATTGCTGCCGCTTTTTCATCATCTAAACCAGAAACCAATAAAATTGCATAGTTTGGATCAATATTTAAACATTTGCGTAAGGTTTGATATTTGTTAAT
This sequence comes from Candidatus Albibeggiatoa sp. nov. BB20, assembly GCA_016744725.1. Lineage (GTDB taxonomy): Bacteria > Pseudomonadota > Gammaproteobacteria > Beggiatoales > Beggiatoaceae > Albibeggiatoa. The sequence continues at coordinate 19,579 of JADGDW010000080.1, forward strand.
TGAATCTCGAAACTCTCCTGATTTGCATTCAATCCATAGAGGTTGCTTATCATTGATTAAGAAAAATATATCCAATTCATTTTGAGTATTCTGAGCTGTGAATTTAATGGTAGAATTGCGTAAACAAGAAAATTTTTGCTCTTTTGCCATCAAGAATGTTGCTACTTTCATAAACCCATACCATTCCAACCAGTCGCCATTAAAAAAATGTTGAATTTGAGGAGCATCACTGAGTTGTAAGAAAATACTGTTTTTATCTTTATTGTGATGATACTTAGAAAAGAAGACACATTCATATGCCATTTGGCAAAATTTTTGGATTATTTTTCTATCCATTTTATTATAATCATTTAACTGTATAGTAAATTTATCATAGCCTTTGCGCTGCCGATAACGAATCCCATCCAATAAATTGTCTAACAATATTAAGTTATCACCAAGCATAACCGCAACTTCATCAAAGTAACCAGAAATATCTGACGCAGCAACATTAGGC
>JADGDW010000081.1 GCA_016744725.1 Candidatus Albibeggiatoa sp. nov. BB20
CTGGTCGCTATAGTCATTTTATTTTAAGATGATACAGGACTGGCAGTCCTAGGTTTTAAAACTGTTTGATATTTAAAGTATTTTAGGACTGCCAGTCCCGCTCAAGATAGAATTAACTATATCTGAACAGGCAGTACGGTTCAAGAAATTCTCACCGTTGAATATCCCAGTGTTCGAAACGTTTACCTGATTTTGTTATAAGATTGGAAACGGGCGACATTTACCATTTAGAGTTGCAAAATGATACTGATAAAAGCATGTCATGGCGAATGTTGGAATATTATTGGCTGATTCATGATTTATTTGGACAAACACCGATTTAGCAAGTGCCCTATACGGGTAAAGACAGCCAAGCCCATTTTGAAACCAGAATTCGACAGGATAAGTTACAATTTGAGTATGAATTAGTGGATATACGTGATGTGGATTGTCAATTTTTACTGCATAAAGCCCTTATTTAGCTGATAACTTATTAGCTGTGTTATATCGAATAGACAACAAACTCACCGTTGTGCAACAAGTATTATATAAAATAACCCAACTCGATTATAATGCTCGGCAAGATGCAATTGAAAAATTACTCGTATTAATAGGCTTACGCAAACAGAGTGAATTAGCCGAACTGTTAAAGCAAAAGGTCAACAATATGCCAGCAACACTCTATTTTGATGATTTGAGATAAAATCCACTATTAAAAGAATTCTTTGACAAGGCTGAATTGCGCAAAGAACAACGCGGCGTCCATATAGGCTAATTAAAAATATTAGTGCAGTAGCTCAAAAAACGTTTTGGTGACATACCTCATTGGGCACAAATCAGATTACAAGCAGCGGATATTGAACAGTTAGAATGTTGGCGCGATAAATTATTTGAAGTCGAAAGATTAAAAGATTTATTTATTGAATAAAGAGGCTTTAAAATGTTAAATAGATTGAAATGGCTTTTCATTTTTTTCATACTAACGAGTACTTTTGGCTGTAGTTCAGTTAATAGTGTTGTGCAAAAATTAGATTCATCAAATTGGCGTGAAAAAACAGTCTATGAAAAAGCTGAAACCTTACCCCCTTTAAAAGTTGATCCTAAATTAACCACATCTGAATCACAAACTCTTTAATGTTTTCAAGGTAATAACAACATGATACGTCAGTTGACCCTATTAAGCTGCTTATTTCTTCTTTTTGCTACCAGTGGCTGTAGCTTGATTCGCAGCTTAGATGCTACAGGTGGAGATGCAGATTATAGAAAAAGCACCACTTTGCCCTCGTTAGAAGTCCCCCCAGATTTAACCTATACCACTGATGAACAATTGCAAATCCCTAAAAAAGGGGAAGCTGCGACCTATTCTGAATTTGGTCAAAAACAGCCTGAAGCGATTATCACAGGCCAACCTAATGAGATATTACCCCAAACCAATAAAGTGGAATTAGTCCGTGATGGTGATAAACGTTGGTTAGTGGTTGATGGCAATATTGAACCGGTATGGAAAAAAGTACAGGATTTTTGGGAAACCAGTGGCTTAGAATTAGAACGTATCGAGCCTAAAATAGGCATTATGGAAACCGCATGGTTAGAAAATCGTGCCGACATTCCGAATGACGCTTTGCGCAGTTTATTAGGTCGAATTAGTAATTTTGTTTATTCATCCCCAACTCGTGATAAATTTAGAACCCGTTTAGAACGTGGCGTACAAGCAGGTACAACTGAGGTTTATTTAACCCATACAGGTGTGGAAGAAATTGAGTTTAGTGAAAATCAATTTGAATGGCGCAGCAGACCATCCAATCCTGAATTAGAAGCGGAAATGCTCAATCGTTTATTGGTATTTTTAGGCGTAGATAAATCCAAAGCAGAGACTTTAATTGCAGAAGAAACAACAACGCCAAAACCTGAACGTGCAACTTTAAGTATTTCTGATAGCGCGGCAGCACTGATTGTTCATGAAGAATATGAGCAAGCTTGGCGGTTAACAGGTTTGGCATTAGATAAAATTGGTTTTACAGTGGAAGATCGGAATCGGGAGCGTGGTTTGTATTTTGTCAAATATCGTGACCCTGAAAGCCGTGGTAAAAAACGGGGCTTCTTCTCTCGTGTATTTGGTAAAAAAGAAGTTGATGAGGATTACATTGTACAGTTGAAATCTGTCGATGGCGAAGCACGCTTAACGGTTTTAGATAAATATGAAGAAACAGAAACCAGTAAAACGGCGCAGCGTATTTTGACTTTATTATATGAAGAATTAACCTAATCCTAATTGAAGTATTTAAGAGCTGGCAATCCTTCCCATATTAAACAGAAGGGCTGCCAGTCTTGAGTCATTAAATATTTCTAAATGTTCACCTTTCCCCCTTCGTATACCATGACCCAAATACCAATAGATTTTTATATGCCCGCAGAATGGGCACACCATCAAGGTTGTTGGATGGCTTGGCCTGACCGCAAAGACACCTGGATTTATGGTTTAGATAAGCCGCGTCACGCATTTGCTAAAGTGGCTCAGGCAATTGCGCAATTTGAACCTGTATATTTATTGGTCAATGCACATCACATGTTGACGGCGTTGGAATATTGTAAACATCCAAATATTCATTTAATTGAAATTCCGATTAGTGACATTTGGTTACGGGATACAGGTGCAACTTTTGTTATCAATCACTCAGGCGGCATTGCGGGTATTGATTGGCAGTTTAATGCGTGGGGTGAACATCGTGAGGCATTAACTGATTATCAAGCTGATGTAGAATTAGCGACTAATATGTTGAATCATTTAGAAATTGATTGTTATCATGCGCCGTTTATTTTGGAAGGGGGTGCAATTCATGTCGATGGCCAAGGCACTTTGCTAACAACGGAAGAATGTTTATTAAATTCAAGCCGCAACCCTGAATTAAGTCGTACTGATATAGAATATTATCTCAAACAATATTTAGGGGTTAATAAAATTATTTGGCTGGGAAAAGGTCTGGAAGATGATGAAACTGCAGGACATATTGATAATATTGCCTGTTTTGTGCGGCCCAATGTGGTCGCCGCATTGACTTGTAATGATCCTCAAGATAGCAATTACGAAGTGTTGCAAGACAATATACAACGCTTACGTCAAGCCACTGATGCCCAAGGCAGGCAATTAGAAGTGATTGAAATTGAGCAACCAAATCGTCGTGATGATAAAGAATGGCGGCTAGCGTTGTCATATATTAATTTCTATATTGCGAATGGCGGGGTGATTGTACCTAGCTTTGATGACCCAAAACGGGATAATGCCGCATTAAATCAAATTCAACAGCTTTTCCCACAGCATAAAGTCATGCCTGTTGAGGGCTTAGATTTAATTTATGGTGGGGGTTGTGTGCATTGTATGACGCAACAGCAACCAAAATAAATAATGAGAAAATGAGACCGTATTTTTTATTTTATCAAAAACATGTACTAAAATTTATTTTTAGACTCAAAATTCAAAATAAACAAACTTATTCGCAGGAGTGCAAATTTTAATTTGCAAGCATAGCACACGATGTTAAAAGACAGTATTCGTAGTAAATTAGACGACTTAAGTGAACGTTTACATGAACTAGACGGTTTATTAGCCGCACCAGAGATTATTACCAATCAAAACAAATTTCGCGCATTATCTATTGAATATTCTGAGATTAAGCCCGTTGTTGACTGTTTTGAAAGTTATAATCAAGCCGTAGAAGATATTAATTCTGCAAAAGAAATGCTTAGCGATCCAGAAATAAAAGAGCTAGCAGAAGAAGAGGTGCAAGAAGCTGAAGCAACTCAACAACGTTTATATCAAGAATTACAAGTTTTATTGCTGCCTAAAGACCCAGATGATAATAGCAATGTATTCTTAGAAGTTCGGGCAGGCACGGGCGGTGACGAAGCGGCTTTATTTGCAGGTAACTTGATGCGTATGTATTCACGTTATGCTGAAGCAGCCAAGTGGAGCATCGAAATCATGAGCCAGAATGAAGGCGATCATGGTGGCTTTAAAGAAGTGATTATGCGGGTTTCAGGACAAAATGTGTATTCTCAGCTCAAATTTGAGTCGGGTGGGCATCGTGTACAGCGTGTGCCTGAAACTGAAGCCCAAGGGCGGATTCATACCTCTGCATGTACTGTTGCGGTGATGCCTGAAGTTGAAGCCAATGAAGAAATCGAAATTAATTCCAATGATTTACGTGTGGATACGTTTCGTGCTTCAGGCGCAGGTGGTCAGCACGTTAACAAAACCGATTCCGCGATTCGACTAACCCACTTGCCATCAGGTATCGTGGTGGAATGTCAGGATGAGCGTTCACAGCATAAAAACCGTGCCCGGGCAATGTCCTTATTGCAATCCCGTTTACTCAAAGTTGAAAGAGATCGTCATCAAGCAGAACAAGCGGAAACACGGCGTAATTTAGTCGGCAGCGGCGACCGTTCTGAACGGATTAGAACTTATAATTTTCCACAAGGTCGGGTCACAGACCATCGTATTAATTTAACTTTGTATCGTTTGGATGAAGTGTTGGAAGGTAAATTAGATTTATTGCTTAATCCAATCATTCATGAGCATCAAATGGATTTACTCGCGAGTTTAGGTGATGATTAAGTTCTGTCTTCAACCCAGTTAAAATATTTGCACGCTCTTAATATTGACTGCTATAGTCAATTTCGTTTTGGGTATTAGGACTGGCAGTCCTATAAAACTTTAAATATCAATTACTTTTAAAATCAAGGACTGCCAGTCCTGTATCATCTTAGAATTAAATAACTATAACTTGTGCCGACGCACCGCGTCGTCATCCAACAGGATGCAACAGCGTCCACAAATAAAAATATTAAGATGCTGGTGCGTTAACTTGTGACGATGCACCGTGTCGTCATCCGACAGGAAGCAATATAATGTCGCTCAATCATCAGAGCGTGATACCTTGGGTATGATTAAAAGTGCTTGGATTTCTCCCCCACACTCTAAACCGCCGTCCAATACTCATTTGCTCTGAGTACACGCAAAGCTACTTACATTGAGCAGGCAAGGTATCAAAAAAATCTTTTTTAATCATAAATTTGTTATTCATTTTTATAAAATATAAATCGCTTATCACAAGTTATTCAATCTCATTAATCAGTCTTTTTTTGACAATTTTGGCGATAGTCTTGTTGTTACATTGACAATCTTTTTCCAACATAACAAGGCATTAAAATGTTAGGGCTTAAGCCGACTCATAAAGTTATCAGAGAGTTTTATCAAGCAATGAATAAGATGCGTGAGACTGGGCAAACGCATGAAACTGCCGTCGCGCCGTATTTTGCCAATATATTACGGCATTGTGCAGCAAAAACGCAGCGTTTGGACTTGGTTGAGCAATTTCCTGTGAAGCGTGAAGGGCGTAGACCGTTGCGAGCTGATGGCGGGTTGGTTGATCGGGAATTACATTTTTTTCTATATGGTTTGTGGGAAGCTAAGGATTCTCAGGATGATTTAGAAAAAGAAATTAATAAAAAGATTCATGATGATGATTATCCAAACGAGAATATTTTGTTTCAGTCGCCAGAGCGCATTGTTTTGTATCAGAGTGGCGTGCTTAAGTTTGACAAATCGATTGTTGAGGATAAGCAAGCGTTAATTGATGGATTGGGTTTGTTTTTTAGTTATAACAATGAGTTGCATACAGAATGGGCGGAAGTGGTTGAGCATTTTCAGGGCAAAGTAGGGGATTTGGGCACGGCATTGGTTAAGATTATTGAGGATGAATTGAAAGCCAGTAAGAAGTTTAAGGCTGCGTTTAATGATTTTTTAGAGTTGTGTCGAGGGGCGATTAATCCAAATATTGCTCATGCGGCGGTGGTGGAAATGTTGGTGCAGCATTTGTTGACCGAGCGATTGTTTAGAACCGTGTTTGATAATCCTGATTTTGTGCAGAAAAATGTGATTGCACGGGAAATTGAGAAGGTGATTGAGGTATTGGCGCAACGTTCTTTTAATCGAGCTGCGTTTTTGTTTGGGGTGGAGCGGTTTTACACTGTGATTGAGAAGACGGCGGCGGCTGTTCACAATTATGATGATAAGCAGACTTTTTTGAATGTGGTTTATGAGCGGTTTTTTCAGGGTTTTGCGGTGAAAGTTGCGGATACGCATGGCATTGTTTATACGCCACAGGAAATTGTTTCGTTTATGGTTCAATCTGTTGAGGATATTTTAAAGGTTGAGTTTGATAAGGATTTGTCGAGTGAGGGCGTGCATGTTTTAGATCCGTTTGTCGGCACGGGTAATTTTATTTTGCGGGTTATGGAGCAGATTGATCTGTTGAAATTGGAGAATAAATATAAGCAGGAGTTGCATTGTAATGAGGTTTTGTTGTTGCCTTATTATATTGCGTCGATGAATATTGAGCATACGTTTTTTGAGAAAATGTCTATTTATCAACCGTTTGAGGGGGTTTGTTTAGTCGATACGTTTGAGATTCTTGAGGCTAAGCAGCAGTCGTTTAGTATGTTTTCGCCTGAGAATTCTGAGCGAGTGAAAAGGCAGCAACAAACACCGCTTTTTGTGATTATTGGCAATCCGCCTTATAACGTCGGGCAAATTAATGAAAATGATAATAATAAGAATCGAAAGTATAAAACGGTAGATGCGTTAGTCAGTGATAGTTATGCAAAAGATTCTAAGGCAACTAACAAAAATGCGTTGTCAGATGTGTATGTTAAGGCGTTTGCTTGGGCGACAGAACGTTTAAAAAATCAAGCTGATGGCGTGGTGGCGTTTGTAACCAATAATAGTTTTGTTGAAGGCTTAGCATTTGACGGAATGCGTAAACAATTAGCGGCTGAGTTTGATAAGATTTATATTTTTGATTTAAAAGGTAATGTTAGAAAATCTATCGGGGTACAGAATGTTTTTAATATCCGTGTAGGCGTGAGCATTATTTTTTTAATTAAAAAGGCTTTGTTAGATTCTAAAACTGAAGCCGACATTTTTTATTATTCTATCAATGATGACTTTAAACGAGTTCAGAAACTAGAATTTATTGCTGAAAAGAACACTTATGAAAATTTAGAATGGCAAGAAATTAAACCCGATGAAAAGTACAACTGGCTTACTGAAGGTTTATATGATGATTTTAAAAGCTTTTTGCCAATGGGAACAAAGGAAGCAAAAACGGCTAAATCTGAAGCTGAGGATGTTATTTTTAAGATTTATAGTAATGGTGTAAAAACTAATCGGGATATTTGGGTTTATAATTTTAATGCTGAAGTTTTAGCTGAAAACATGCAAAAGACGATTGAGTTTTATAACGTTCAATTATTTAAGCTCAAAACCAAAGAAAAGCCTAAAAACAAAGATGAACTTGCAAATTTAATTGATGATTTTGCTATTTATGATGATACAAAAATAAGCTGGAGTCGTGATTTAAAGCTTGATTTAAAAAGAGAAAATAAAGCCGTTTTTAATAATGAAAAAATAAGAACTTCTCTTTATCGTCCTTTTACAAAATCTCATTTGTTTTTTGATAGGATTATGAATGAGGAAGTTTATGTTTTTCCCTCTATTTTCCCAACACCAGAAACCGAAGCAGAAAATAAGGTGATTTGTGTCGCAGGCATTGGAGATAGAAAAGGTTTTGGCTGCATGATTTCTAACACTATTATTGCACTTGATTTTGCTTTTGAAAAAGCGCAATGTTTCCCTTTTTACACCTACAGCGAAGACGGCAGCCATCGCCAAGAAAACATAAGCAACTGGGCATTAAAAGACTACCAAACCCACTACCAAGACAATAGCATCAGCAAATGGGATATTTTCTATTATGTCTATGGTTTCCTGCATCATCAAGGCTACCGCGACAAATACCAAGCCAATTTAAAACGCGAACTGCCACGCATTCCCTACGCCCCTGAATTCTGGACAATCAGCCACGCAGGCAAACAACTTGCAGACCTGCACTTAAACTACGAACAACAAAAACCCTACGAAATCCAATACGAAACCAAAAGCAAAACACCAGATTGGCACGTCAAAAAAATGCGTTTAAACAAAGAAAAAACCAGTATCATCTACAACGACACATTCATCATAAAAGGCATCCCGCCGCAAGTCTTTGACTACAAACTCGGCAACCGCTCCGCCTTACACTGGATAATAGACCAATACCAAGTCAAAACCGACAAACGCAGTGGCATCACCAACGACCCCAACCGCGACGACGACCCACAATACATTATCAAACTCATTGGCAAAATCATCACTGTGAGTCTGAAAACAGTTGAAATCGTAGAAGAAATTAACAAACTAGATTTTGAATAATCAATGGTTATCTTGTAGTTCTAACGTGCCACGTTGAGTAAATTCGTGACGTGGCGCGTCTTGACTACATTCCTATATGCCATGTAGGAACGAGAAATTACACACTGCGTAGAATGAGAAAAAACGAAAAAATTCAGGTATTTCAATCAGAAAGCAATTAACTCTCGATTTCATCTTTTAAATCCAAAGCCACAGAATTAATACAATAACGCAATCCTGTTGGAGCAGGCCCATCTTCAAAGACATGACCCAAATGAGCATCACACTGCGGGCAATGCACTTCCACCCGTCGCACACCTAAACTGCCATCTGTTTCTGTTGCAACCGCTTCAGGATTTAACGGTGCGTAAAAACTCGGCCAACCTGAACCAGAATCATATTTAGCATCTGAACTAAATAACGCATGTCCACAGCAAACACATTGATAAACACCCTGAGTTTGGCATGTATAATAGTGACCCGAAAAAGCCATTTCAGTACCTTTTTTTCGGCATACTTTAAATTGTTCGGGACTTAATTGTTGTTGCCATTCCGTATCGGATTTATTGATTTTAGACATTTACTTATCCCTCTATTGTTTAGAGTTGTTTCCCCAAATAAAACAGTTATGTAGAAAGGTAGAAATTCCAGAGTTCAGCACACATGCTAAGCATCTGGTCATATAAATCCATGAGATGGGTTCTAAATTTATTACAAGGACTCAGTAACATTTCATGCCGCAAATGCTGTTTTCAACAAAAACTTGGTTGGAAGCAATCAGTTTATTATCGTTTTTCTGTTCTTCAGTTAGCTCACAATTTTTTTACGTTTATGGGGTAAGGATAATTGCTCAGTTGCATCAATCAGTCATTCTTCTACTATCCTTAAACAATTCTTCAAACAAGGCTTTGGTCTCAATATAGCGGACTGGCATGTAATCTTGTTTTTCTAGTGCCTTACTTAATATTATAGTCAATTCTGTCTTGAGGGACTGGCAGTCCTGAAATACTTTAAATATCAAATAGTTTTGAAATCTAGGACTGCCAGTCCCGTATCATCTTAAAATAAAATGACTATAGTACTGTGAAACAACTCTAATAGACAATGTTAAAACTGAATACTTCCTATCCTGATGACTATTTGTATTTATTGGCAAAAATTAGGTGTTGCATAACTAAAAACAAAAGCAGTCTTCGTTAATGAACTACTTGATGTCCAACTCGTCATGGTTTGCATTGCTTCAAACACTTGTAACGCTCTTGCCACAACATTTTCAGAATAGTCCTCATTAGCATCTTTATATTTAAATGAGACTTCTGCAATCATAGGATTGCTTGAAATCTCTGAGTCATACCATAATGTCAGAGCAAACTCTGCATTTAAATTGCCCAAATCAACAGATGTCCCTTTATACACTTTCTCTGTCACAACTAAATTGTTCACTAAACTGATAGTCATATCAGGATCAAATCCATATGCCTCTAAACTGGGGTATAAACCAATAGGGTCATCCATTTTATTCAAGTTTTTATTATCACCAATACTTTGCGTGGTTGAATGTGAATACTTTGATACGAATGGTGCACTGATATCTTCTTCAAATTTAGTTTCAGGATGTCGACTGGCCTCACCTTGCATATCTTTATAACCCGCAATAAAACGATCATAAGCACGATATTTTAAAGTGACTTCTCGCTCACCATTTTCCACTCGTTCACGGAAAGTATAGCCCTTTGATTTTAAAGTGCATGCTGTTGGAGTATCATAAAATTTAACTGTACGCAATTTATCTAAGCTGAATGAGCCACGGCTATCACGGCCAATAGGCTCAGCTTCAATAATAGATTTGAGTTGTCCCCAGTAACTTGTCACGGCAGCAGTAGGATCAACACCTTCAAATAAACGTGGGTTTAGCATCAACTTGTATTCACGAGAGCCGACATCAGGGATTGCAAAACTGTTAGAGCTGAGAGACATAATTAAAAGGCCAAAAATAAAAAGTGCTTGTTTCATGTTGATAATCTTGAGTGATGGAAAGGCTTAGGCTAATGACTTTGGATGACTAATTGATGAAAATAAGTGTGAATAAACAAGTTTCTATAACAATTTAGAATAAAATCAATATTTATCTATATTTCAAAGTATTAAATAATTATAAAAATCTCTTTAGTCAAACCTTTTGCTATCAAAAATTGTTATCTACAAATTAGATTAATCTAAGCAAATCCATCAATGAGCAATCAAAGTTAAATGTGTAAAAGTTAAAAATGACACTTGCACACTATAGCAATTGAACTTAAGCCCTACAACAATTGTAAAAATAGGCTCTATTTGTTTCTTTAATTTTATTTGTAATTATAGAGTCATGGAGTCATAATTTTGTATAAAATCTGTCTTTAAGGCTTAGGATATGCAAAATCGACAACCATTTTTAAGTTATTTAATTATATTGAGTTTGACCTCCGTAGTATTTGTCTTACTCCATTTATTTATTCCCGCCAGTCAAACTGATTATTATCTACAGCTCGAAATGACAATAAGTCTTGGATTGCTTGCGCTTATTTTTGCTTTAATCAGTTTTGATTATTTAACCAAGTCACCTCTAAGCAGTTTTACTCCATTATTAGGAGCGGCAATTGGAGGCTTATTTTTCACTAATGTACTCGGGTTACAAATTGTAAACCCCAATGAAATTTACTGGGTAATGCAAGGTGACTGGGCTCAAAACTATTTTGGCTGGCAATTTTTCAGACAAGAAGCATGGCAGCAACCCTTAGGTAAAATCAGTCATTTTTATTACCCAATCGGCAGCTCGGTTTTGTATACCGACTCATTGCCATTACTGGCTTTACCATTCAAATTATTTTCTGATTATCTGCCCGCAGAATTCCAATATATTGGTGCTTGGATACTGTTAAGCTATGTTTTACAGGGTGTATTTGCAAGTTTACTGTTGCGTTTACTTACACCTAATTTGACTGTGCAAGCATTGGGAATCGGTTTTTTTGTCTGGATGCCTGCCTTATTAGTACGTGTTCCTCATTTTACCTTAACCAGTCACTGGCTATTACTCGCAGGTTTGTGGTTATATTTTCGGACTTGGCATAATCCAACCGCACTCAAAGCCTTTAGTGCATGGTTAGTCCTCATTTCAGTCAGTGCCTTAACCCACCCTTATCTCGCGATTATGGTCTGGGCATTAATGGGAGCATTTTACCTGCGTTGGTGGTTAGTGGATGGACACAATCATTTTTTCGTAACCTCAGCTCAAGTCATTACACTCTTTGCTGTCACCTTAGGTTTGTGGTGGATGTCAGGTTTTTTTTTAGTCCCAGGTGAACAAAATCTGGCAACACAAGGCTTTGGTTATTATTCAATGAATTTGTTCTCACCGTTAGATAGTCAAAACTGGTCAGCTTTTATGCGTCCACTTCCCAAAGCAACAGATGGACAAGGAGAGGGATTCAACTATTTTGGTATGGGTACTTGGTTATTATTGCTGTGGGCAATGTATGAATTACAGCGCAAAACATCAATCAAAGTTAAAGTATTATGGCCGTTACTGTCTATTTGCTTTTTACTCACGTTACTGTCATTAAGTCATAAAGTCACACTATTAAATTGGACCGTGATTCAACTACCAGATCAGTGGGTTCAATACTTTACGCCTTTTCGCTCTTCAGGGCGTTTTTTTTGGGTCACTAGTTATACATTGTTATTTTTAGCTCTTAGCGTTGTGATTACACGTAATACCACACGAACCAGTGTTTTTCTATTGACGTTGGCTATGACATTGCAATTGGCTGATCTTTATCCCGCACACCATAATTATCGCCATATAGCAGGGCCAGTGCATTTTAACTGGGATAATTCTTTAAGCTCTCCTGAATGGTCAGAGCTGGCCAAAGATCGGCAACAACTTTTACTGATTCCACCACCAAATTGTGGGGCTGAAGCTGTACCTTATCGGCCTGCTGCCTATCTTGCGAACCAGTATCACATGTTAGTTAATACAGGACAAACTGCGCGTTTTGATGTGGGAAAAAGCATACAGTATTGCCATCATTTATTCCAAACAATAGATAAAGGATTAGTTGATCCCGATGCCTTATACATTGTTAATCCTGATTATTTACCACGTTTTCAGCAAAATTCGATTTTACCTTTAGATTGTCAACAAATTGATGGGTTTTGGGCTTGTATCACAATCACTGAACAGGCGAATATTGAAGGCAATGAGCAAGAAAATGAATAGAGTGGTTTCACAGTACTATAGTCGTTTTATTTTACAGTGATATAGGACTGGCAATCCTCAAATTTGAAAGTATTTGATATTTGAAATATTAAAGGACTGCCAGTCCTAACACATAACAAGAAATTCACTATAAAAAGGATATTTAGTAATCAATGGTTCGGACAGCTTAGATTAGAAATTAGTAGAGAGCCAAGTAATGAGGAAAAATGTGATTTTCGATGACAACATAATCCTCAAGGCTCTCATGGAAAGACTACAAGCCGTATTGGAACAGATAGACAATGTTAACAAACCACAACGCTAGTTTATACAAGTATTGCTATCATTATTGATGAGCAATAGGTTGAGTGAACTTTAGAAATCTAAGCCACTACAGTGATTATTATAAAAAGATATTTTCATGCTTTTCTTCACAGACCTACCACTGGATGCCAATATCATACTGCGGTTTTACAAAGCGCGGTTCTAGATTGAAATTCCTATTCTAGGATGCCAAATAATTTCTTGGACTTAATCATTTTTCAAGCCTTACACTTTCAACTCAATGCGTCCATGACAGCCTTAAATCTCATCAAACTTGAGGATAGAATCCAACACTCTAATCCTATTACCAAAGTCATGTCCATTGCTAAATATGTAAAGCCAATGAACACTTGCTTGCACGCTTTTCTTCTTAACTTAAGTCTAGATTTCAATAGTCTAGATTTCAATTCTATCAAACGCTCACTTATCTTTTTGCACCTGATAAATTGATTAACCTGTTGAATAATGATACCTGTAATGAAAAAAGAGGGATGGTGGATAATATGTTTATTCTCTGCTCAATTTATATTTCCCGTAAAATACTTAAAAAAAAACATCAATTAGGCTAATATAGCAAAAACAGCTTATTTCTTGGAGGTATTATGCAAGTTACCGTTTTAGGGATGCACCGCTCTGGCACATCTGTTGTTGCACGCCTGCTCAATCTGATGGGTATGTATTTCGCGCCAGAAGATAAAGGGATGCCACCAACTGAAGATAATCCTAAGGGTTATTGGGAACGGATGGATGTGGTGCAATTAAACGAAGGCATTTTAGCCAATTTAGGCTCGACTTGGGAACGAGTAAGCCAATTTGATTTGAGTAAAATACCTGATGATTTGCACGCAGAATTTAATAAACAAGCCACTGATATTATTTATAATTTAGACTCTAATCGCCCTTGGATGTTAAAAGACCCGCGTTTGTGTTTAACTTTTCCACTGTGGCGCAAATTATTAGAAGTCCCTGTGTGTATTATGGTGTATCGCAGCCCGATTCAAATCGCACAATCAATGCACAGTCGTGATGAGTTTGGAATGCACTTTGGTGTTGCGTTGTGGGAATACTACAATTTACACGCCCTCAAATCGTCATTGAATTTGCCACGCATTTTAGTTTCTTATCATGATTTAATGTCAAATCCCCTTGAAGCCACTAAAAAACTATATGAAGACTTAGAAAGTTTAGATATTACAGGGATTCGCTTACCCAGTGATAAAGAAATTCTGGCGTTTATTGATCCAAAATTATTCCGTGCTACCGCAAATGTTGATTTACAAAAATCCTATATTAATCAAGAGCAAGCTGGATTAGTGACGGCGTTTGAAAATGGTACGGTTTTAGATTTACAACAACTACCTGATGTGTCTCAAGGTGCAAAAGAAGCCTTACAAACCCATGATGCACAATTCTTTGAGCAGGAACAACACAAACAAGTATTGGCACAACACAAACAAGAATTAGCACAACAACAAGCCACAACCAAAATTCAATTAGCTGACAAACAAACTGAATTAGACAAACTCAATCAACAGCTAACTCAATTGCGTATTGAAGTAGTTGAATATGACCAGAAATTACATCAGAAGACCGAACAATTAGCCTCGCTTGAACAGCAAAAAACAGAAGCATCACAACGTTTAGAACAACATACCCGTCAAACACATCATCAAGAATCGCAGTATGAGCAGCATATTCAGCAACTTAGTCAAGATTTAGATTTAGAACGCTTAGCGGTTGAAGAGAAGAATATCGCGCTGGCTGACTTAGATCGTTTGAGCCTACGCCAATATGAAAAAATCCATAAATTAACCAACTGGCTTGAAGTGGTTAATCATGACCTTAATGCGGTTTTTAACTCACAAACTTGGAAAACAGGCGATAACATTACAAAACTGGCTTTACGCTTGATGATGAAGCCTGCGGGTAAAACAGCCAAAGACCATATTAAGCAAGTCATGGATGGTTTTATGGCTTGGCGTATCAAACAGTTACATGATGATGAACGAATAGACAATCCTGAGAATGAGGATCAGGCCAAAAAAAAAATTAATTTAGCCGCCTTAGTTGCTTTGCATAATGGTGAGCCTTCCGCATCGGCCAGTATTCGCTTGATTTTGCCTTTACAACATCCCAGTGTTGCTGAGTTTATCAATTTCAAACTGTACACTGCTTGGGAATATTTGCTCAGTATTCAAGCAGATGCCATCATTGTGCAACGTCACATGCTTCCTCATGCTGAGGCTGCTCGACGTTTAATTGAACATTGTCGAAAACAGAATATCAAGTTGATTTATGAAACCGATGATGATTTATACAATATTTTCAAAAAACCAGATATGCACGGCAATTATGCAAAAGATGCTGTAGAAGCGTTGGAAGTTGTGACCCGTGATGCCGACTTGGTTGTGACTTCATCACCTAAGTTGCAACAACAAATTCGTGACATGAATCAAAATGTATTGTGTGTGCCGAATTCCCTAGATGAGCAAATTTGGTTAGCATCAGACAATGGGCAATTCAGCCAACCACGTCCACTATCGCCTGATGGCAAAATTCATATTTTATACATGGGCACAAAAACCCATACTGAAGATTTAATGTTGGTTAAAGCCGCGTATCAGAAAATTAAGGCTGAATACGGTGAAAAAGTCAGTTTGGATGTGATTGGTGGTGTGCCTGATGGTATGCAAATTTTTGCGGATAATTTAATTTCTGAAGCCACTGACGGCAATTTAGATGATTATGCCAGTTTTATACAATGGATGCGGAAAAATAATCGCTGGCAATTTGGTATTATTCCATTAAAAAATACCCGCTTCAATGAGAAGAAAACCTACATTAAATTCTTGGATTATGCGGCGTTAGGTATTCCTGCAATTTGTTCAGACATTGATCCATATAATGAAATTGTACAACATCAGCAAAATGGGCTTATCGCTAAAAATGATACTGAATCATGGTATCAAGCAATGAAGCAGATGATTGAACAGCCTGATTTACGGGAAAAATTAGCGGCTAGCGCATTTCAAACTTTAGTTGGAAAACATATTTTACAGCATACAGCCAAAGATTTTGCTGAACCGTATAAAAAACTGCTAAATTGGCAAGCTCCAAAACCTGAAATTATTGCTACAGCGCAAGCTCAACATGATGATTATCACAAGTGGTTGCGTTTGTATGATCCGTTAGACCGTAAGACTTTGCAGAAAATGCAAAAACGGGCTGAATCTTGGGTAAATCCACCGTTGATTTCAATCGTAATGCCGACCTATAACACCAAGGAAAAATGGTTAAAAGCGGTGATTGAATCGGTGCAAAAACAAGTCTATAGCAATTGGGAATTATGTATTGCTGATGATGCATCGACCGATCCACAAGTGAAGCGATTATTACAAAAATATCAACAGCAAGATCAGCGAATTAAAGTGGTTTTCCGTGAGCAAAATGGACATATTTCCGCTGCGTCTAATAGTGCTTTGGGCTTGGTAACAGGTGATTATGTAGCATTGTTGGATCATGATGATGAGCTTGCACCTCATGCTTTATATTGGGTTGTTGAGGAATTATTGGCTTATCCTGACACACAAATGATCTACTCAGATGAAGACAAGATTGATGAAAATAATCATCGGTTTGGGGCTTATTTCAAATCTGATTGGAATCCCGATTTGTTCTTGTCGCATAATTTAGTGACCCATTTGGCAGTGTATAAAGCGACGTTATTACAACAGATTGGCGGCTTTACTGAAGGGCTTGAAGGTGCACAGGATTATGATTTAGCGATTCGTGCCGCTGAGCAATTAGAGTCTGAACAGATTCGGCATATTCCTCGGATTTTATATCATTGGCGGATTCATGAGGAAAGTACTGCGGGCAATCCTGATGCGAAACCGTATGCAGTGATTGCGGCTGAAAATGCAATTCGTGCCTTTTTGAAGCGTCAAAGTATTGCTGCCAATGTGAATGAATCTGAAATTATGACGGGTATGATTCGGGTGCAATATCCGTTGCCTGCAATCTTGCCTTTGGTCAGCATTATTATTCCGACTTATAACCAAGTGCAACTATTACGTCAATGTATTCAAAGTATTACTCGCAAAACCGATTATGCGAATTACGAGATTATCGTGGTGGACAATCGCAGTGATGATGCCGCGACATTGGCTTATTTTGAGGAATTAGAGCAACAAGGTATTGCTAAAGTTTTAAAATACGATCAACCGTTTAATTATGCGGCGATTAATAATTTTGCAGTTGAACAGGCTGAAGGTGAATTAATTGCCTTATTAAACAATGATATTGAAGTGATTAACCGTGAGTGGTTGTCGGAAATGGTCAGTCATGCGGTACGTGAAGATATTGGTGCAGTCGGTGCGCGATTATGGTATCCACATCAGACTTTGCAACATGCAGGCGTATTACTCGGCGTTGCAGGCATGGCGGAACATGCACATAAAAATCTCAGCCGTGGGCAATCAGGTTATTTTGGTCGAGCACAGATTATTCAAAACTTTTCAGCTGTCACTGCCGCATGTTTAGTTGTGAGCAAGGAAAAATTCTTAGCCGTAGAGGGTTTGGATGCGGAACACTTGGCGGTGGCCTTTAACGATATTGATTTGTGTTTGAAATTGACTTCACAAGGTTGGCGCAGTTTGTGGACACCGTATGCAGATTTATATCATCATGAGTCGGCCAGTCGTGGTTATGAAGATACGCCCGAAAAAGTGGCTCGCTTGCAACATGAAGATGCTTATATGCGTGAAAAATGGGGCAAATGGGTTGAGAATGACCCTGCGTATAGCCCTAATTTAAATCATAAAACGGGGGATTTTAGTCTTGCGTTTCCTCCGCACAATCTCTCGGATAAGCCTATGTTTTCAATGAAGTTACCTAATTTTTTACGCCGTTTACAACCTGCTGCCGCGAAATCACCAATTGCTCACCGCACTGATGCCTATCAATTATTAAGTGGTCGTGGGTTGGAAATTGGTGCTTTGCATGAGCCTGCACAAGTTCCTGAACATTGTGAAATGGAATATTGTGATGCAAATAGTCGTGCTGATTTAATGGCAATGTTCCCAGAATTACATGGACAGGAAATCATTGATCCACAACATCTTTGTAATGTGGATGAACAAGGTTTAGCGATTTTTAAAGACAATACTTATGATTTTGCGGTATTTAATCATGTGATTGAACATATTGCGAACCCGATTAATATGGTGGGTGAGCTGTTCCGAGTAGTAAAAGTGGGTGGTCTGGTCGTGTTGTCCGCACCTGATAAAGATTATACGTTTGACAAGCCGCGTCCATTAACATCCTATGAACATTTATTAGAGGAATATCAACAAGGTGTTACTGAAGTCAGTGACGAGCATTACATTGATTTTATCCGTCATGTTGAGCCAAATTGGTATCAAGCACCAGCAGAAGAGTTCCAACACCATTTGGCTTGCGTAAAATTACGTCGGGAACATTCACATGTATGGACTTCAGCAACGTTTGAAGATTTCTTACAACGTAGCTTTGAGTTATTCAATATGCAGCCAAAATGTGTTTATAAAAATACCAGTTCTACCAATGGTTTTGAATATTTTACAATTTGGGAAAAAATAGCCTAATTTCTTGCCAAAGATATAAAAATATTGGTTGGTTATGTAGGGTGGAATAAGTACGTGCTTTCCAGCAAGTGCTCCAGCATCACTGTTGTTGATTTGGAAAAATGGAAAACGTACGTGACAACTTATCCCTCAATTTAATATCAAGGTGTACTGATCCTACTCGACATAACCACGATTTCAATTTATTGGCATAAGATAGTTACCATTCAAATTTGTTTCGTAAGTTTATTGTAAGGTATTCATCTTGATTTATTCCTTAATCCATAAATCCATATGTGGATGATTTTAAGGGTTACATGTAATGCGTTTTTTGTTGAGTTCAGTGGAATTTATTTTTCCGATTTAAAGGGTTTGATATGTTCTTTTAGCCATTGTGTAAATGCTTCTCGATTCATTTTACTAGCAGCAACCGCTAAAATAATGCTTTCTTGTTCGTCAATACTTGCTTCTATTTCAAATCCATTGAGTAATAACGTAGCCTCCATTGCTGCATGGCCAATACGCTTATTTCCGTCAACAAAAGGATGATTACAAATTAACGAATATCCTAGAGCAGCCGCTTTATCTTCTAATGTTGGATAAAGCTCTTCACCTGCAAAACTCACCAGTGGTTGTGCAATAGCGGATTCTAGTGCATTTTGATTGCGGAGCCCTTGCATACCACCTGTTTGAGCAATGATTTTCTGATGTAATTGGATCACTTGCTGAAAATTGAGTAATTTCATTAAGCTAACCTACGATATAACTCTTTATTTTTTTGTAAAATATAGTCTGTCGCTTCATCAATAGATGGGTTTGATGTTTCGTTTATCTTATTATTTACAATATGCACTTTTTCTTGAGGCATTTGCTGTAATAAAGCAAGTAAATGTTCATAAAATTGGTCTTCTACTTCTAAGCATAGTGTTTTCATGTTGTTGTATCCTAAAAAAATAATATATCGTTTAATTATCATTCTCTCCATCAAAAAACGCAACCTAGTCAAATTTAAGTCACGTCTTTTGATTAGCTATTCAGGTGTTGGATAAAAATCATCATCTAATATTTGTTGCATTTGGTATGGGCATTGTGTTGGAAAGCAGGTTAATCCTGTTTCTTTTGTCGCAAGTAATACTGTTTTAGGATAAGCTTTTTGTAATGCTTGTTCTAAATAGTTTTGTAGGCTAGGGCTTTCTTCTAATTGATCCTGGATTTCAGAGCGTTGTTCAATGATGTAATTTCTCCAGCTTTTCCCTGTAAATTCTGCCCATTGTTCAGAAAGTTGATTCAGTTGATATTGCCATTTTAATAAGTGTACAAGTAAAATTTTCAGGTGGCTAATTAATGCCGTTCTATCTCGTTTTGCCATACCTTCTAATTCTTCTATCAAGTGCTCTGTATCAAGTTCGTTTAATTTGCCTGTTTTTAATAGCTCAATATGTTGGCTTACCCAATGTTCAAAATTTGTTTCGTAAGCCTGTTGTAAAGTGCTCATATTATTTTATTCCTTAAAACCCATATTTCAGTTGATTATCATTCTCTCCATCAAAAAACGCAACTTATCA
>JADGDW010000251.1 GCA_016744725.1 Candidatus Albibeggiatoa sp. nov. BB20
AAATTCTCCTAAATTAAGTTAACAAATAAAAAAAAGTAGCAACTCTACCGTGAGATATTATGCCGCAGTCATCTCATAAAAAGTAGGGTGCTAATGATATAAATAAGGTATTTACGATATTAATCAATTGATTTTAAAAAAGATAAATAAATTATAATATGCTGATTTTATGGAAATCACTGGAAAATTTCTTATAAAATAGCAATGACATAAAACGATTAATTACGCATAAATCCTAATCCATTTTTATAGCAATGATTTGGATTTTAGCTAGCTGTTGTTTTAGGAATAATTCGGGCTGGAATCCCTACAGCGATAGAATTTGCTGGCACATCTTTAATCACTACCGCATTAGCTCCAATACTCACATCATCGCCAATTGTGATAGACCCTAAAATTTTTGCACCTGCTCCAATATCAACCCGATTACCAATCACAGGCGAACCACGTTGCCCTGTATGTCTCAAACCAACAGTCACGCCATTTCTAATCACAACATCATTACCAAAACTGGCATCACCACTTACAATAATACCGCCGAAATGTTCAATTTTAAACCGATGACCCAGTTTCACTTCACAAGGCAACTCAATGCCTGTCAAAATCTGCACAAAGACAAATAACACTTTATATAAAAATGAAAAAGGCAGTCTCAACCAACGGTGCTTAATTTGATAACGCCAACAGCCAAAGCGATACACCCACATGACCCATAAGCCTTGGCGAGCAAAATCACCTTCATAGGTTTTCCAATCTTCTTTTAATAAATCAAACATTATTTTTCCCAAAGATGAGAATCCAAAGTGAAAATTTAACAATTTCAAGAAATAAAATCAAAGCAAATGAATCACGTATGTTTCATACAAACAGAAGAAATAGCATGATGTTCTGATATAGTCGTTTTACTTTAAAGTGATACAGGACTGGCAGTCCTTAGTTTTAAAAGTAATTGATATTTAAAGTTTTATATGACTGCCAGTCCTAACATTCAAAACGAAATTAACTATATAAAACAGCGATAAAATAGAGCTTTATATCTATTGAGCATCTAATAATTGTTGGCAAACCTTTTGTGCTTGTCGCCAGCGATAATTATTAGTCAATTCATGCCATTGAATATCTCCTTTGCCACGTAATCGAATCAATCGCGCTTGAGACACAGGAGCTAAAGTTACATCACGACATTGCTCAATAACCTGTAAAACCGCTGGACGATCATTGCAAATTAACACCATATCGCAACCAGATTGTAATGCACAATGCACTCGTGCTGATATATCTCCAATGACAGATGCTCCTTCCATGGTCAAATCATCACTGAATATCACACCTTGAAACCGCAAATGTTGGCGTAATACGGTTTGCATCCAATAATGGGAAAATCCCGCTGGCTGTTCATCCACTTGATTATAAATCACATGTGCGGGCATAATCGCGCTTAAACCTGATTGAATCAAACGCTTGAAAGGATATAAATCAGTTTGAATTTCTTTGAGTGAACGGCTATCAATCGGTATTTCATGATGTGAATCAGCAGCTACAGAACCATGCCCAGGGAAATGCTTACCCACTGAACCCATACCCGCTTTTTTCAAACCTTTAATTAAGGCCTGTGCCAATGTCACTACAATTTGTGGGTCTGAGTGAAAAGCCCTATTGCCAATAACATTGCTGAGACTTACGCCTGCACAATCTAAAACATCAATATCTAAAACAGGGGTAAAACTGAAATCCACGCCTGCCGCACGTAATTCAATTGCTAATAGCCAGCCTATTTGCTCTGTCCATTGGATTGCTTGTCTGGGAGCATGTTCATAATGTTTGCCTAATTGCGCCATTGCGGGTAAAGCACTGAATTGGTCGCGAAAGCGTTGTACTCGGCCACCTTCATGGTCTACCGAAATTAATAATGGCGGTTGGCGAATCTGTGAAATTTGGCTAGTGAGTTCAATCAGTTGTTGAGGGGATTCATAATTACGTGAGAATAAAATGACACCGCCGACTAAGGGATGTTTTAATAATTGTTGTTCTTCGGCAGTGAGAGTGAGACCTTCAAGGTCTATCATTAAAGGGCCAAGTGTCATGCTGTTTTACCTAGTTAGGACTGCTTATCTGATTGTGATTCACAGCCCTAAAATATGTTTTAAACTTAGATGTCGCGCAATAATTCGTTTAAGCCAACTTTACCACGGGTTTTTGCATCAACTTGTTTCACAATCACTGCACAATACAAGCTGTATTTGCCATCATCAGAAGGTAAGTTTCCAGAAACCACGACAGAACCGGGAGGGATAACACCATAGGTTACTTCCTCGGTTGCACGGTTATAAATGCGGGTACTTTGGCCAATGTAAACCCCCATTGAAATCACAGAGCCTTCACCGACAATCACTCCTTCTACAACTTCTGAACGTGCGCCGATAAAGCAGTTGTCTTCAATAATGGTAGGAGCAGCTTGTAATGGTTCTAACACACCACCAATACCCACACCACCAGATAAATGCACATTTTTACCGATTTGCGCACATGAACCGACTGTTGCCCATGTATCAACCATTGTGCCGCTATCAACATACGCCCCAATATTTACATACGATGGCATTAAAACCACACCCGGTGCAATGTAAGCACCTTTACGCGCGGTTGCTGGAGGTACAACCCGTACCCCTTTTTCTGCAAATTCACGTGTACTCAAATCAGAGAATTTTGAGGCAACTTTATCATAATAATTAGTGAAGCCACCTTTGATAAAATCATTATCGGTAATTTTGAAAGAAAGTAAAACTGCTTTTTTTAGCCATTCATTTACAACCCATTGACCTTGCTTTTTCTCTGCAACCCGTAATGCACCTTGGTCAAGTAAATCTAAAGTTTCTTCAACTGCTTCTGTGATTTCAACACTCACACGGCGTGGCGTTAAATCCGCTCTATTATCAAAAGCTTGTTCAATGATTTGCTGTAAGTCGCTCATTATGGTCTCCAATAGCCTAAATTTTCTCGCAAAAAGCAGCATAGGATACTTGATTAAGACAAAATACTAAAGTGAGGTATCTTACTGTCATAAAGCAGGCTTATTGATTGTGTATAATAACTAATACTAAAAAGATGAAGGAACAGTGTCATGTCAGGTAGCTGTGGTTGTCACATAGAAGCGGAGACGCAGGCAGAACAAAAATTACTGATTATCTTATTGACGATTAATGCAGTGATGTTTGGTTTAGAACTGACGGTGGGTATTATCAGTGAGTCAACGGCTTTAATTGCTGATTCTTTGGATATGTTTGCAGATGCAATGGTGTATGCAGTGGGTTTATATGCGGTGGGCAAAAGCTTAAAAACTAAAGTGAAAGCAGCTTATTTAAACGGTATTTTACAAATCATACTTGGCACAACGGTGTTGCTTGATGTGATGCGGCGTTTAACATTTGGCAGTGAGCCTGATTCATTTTTGATGATTATCATCGGCATGTTGGCTTTGGTTGCGAATTTGATTTGTTTTGGCTTACTGATGCGGCATCGCAAAGGTGAAATTCACTTGCGTTCAACTTGGATTTGTACCCGTAATGATGTGATTGCCAATGTAGGCGTATTAATTGCGGCGGGACTGGTGGCCTTATCGCACTCTCCATTGCCTGATTTGATTATTGCTTTATTGATTGCAGGTGTTGTTTTGCACGGCGGTTTGCAAATTTTGCGTGAAGCTAGGCAGAGTTCAGAGCCAACGACATCATGTTGTGGCTCATAAACTGTTGACAGAATATTTCTTGATTTATAGTCATTTTATCTTAAGATGATACAGGACTGGCAGTCCTAGGTTTTAAAACTATTTGATATTTAAAATATTTCAGGACTGCCAGTCCTAACACTCAAGATAGAATTGACTATAGAATAAATCACTTAAACATTTAGGATTGGCCATTCTTAAAGCTATTGACAGCCAGAGATTTTAAAATCTAAAACTGCTAATCCTTAATCTGATTATTTTTATAGAACTGATTTGAAATCTATAATTATAATATTTTAAGTATTTAAGACGC
>JADGDW010000082.1 GCA_016744725.1 Candidatus Albibeggiatoa sp. nov. BB20
GGTCAAAGATATCCTTGAAAAACACAATAGCTCTATTTGTTGTGATTATGATCTCATAGAAGAACAATGGAAATCTTATTTAGCCTGAGTTCAATATAATTTTCAGATATTCAGAATCAGTTGGTTACATAGCTTTACTTTCATTTTAAATCTCATAAATGGCTGATTTTATGAGATATATAGTTTTATATAGCAAACTCATCATGAATGTTACAAAAACATTTGACTTTCAGGCCTGTCTACCCTAACACATAAGAAGGGATTAACTATAAAGTTAATTAGTAAGGTAACTCACTAAACTACATAGCATTTGACTTCTTGTATAACAATAGTTTCAATCTAACAATTTATCTGTAATTCAACTACCCCCTAAAAAATTGATTTCAAGGATTTGCAAAATACACACATCTTGTTTCTAATGCTTTGTTTAACATATTCTTTAGAGTGATAGATTGTTAATTAACAACCGAAATGCTACCTTATGCAAACGCAATAAAGATACACTAAGGATGGAGAACAAAATGCGTAAGATTCTTGTGACCAGTGCCCTGCCTTATGCCAATGGTTCAATTCATATTGGCCATTTAGTCGAGTATATTCAAACAGATATTTGGGTGCGCTTTCAAAAAATGCAGGGCAATCAGTGCTACTATGTCTGTGCAGATGATGCCCATGGTACGCCAATTATGCTACATGCGCAGAAAAAAGGGATTTCCCCCGAAGAATTGATTTCCCAAGTGCATACCGAACACAGCCAAGATTTTCAAGATTTTTCAGTCCAATTCGATAATTTTTACTCAACTCATTCGGATGAAAACCGCCATTTTTCCAGCCATATTTATAAAGGCTTGCAAGCAGATGGTCACATTATTCAAAAAACCATCAAACAAGCTTTTGACCCTGAAAAACAAATGTTTTTACCCGATCGCTTCATTCGTGGTGAATGCCCTCGTTGTGGTGCAAAAGATCAATATGGTGATAGCTGTGAAGTCTGTGGCGCAACTTACAGCCCAACCGATTTAAAAAATCCAGTCTCTGCACTATCAGGCGCAACCCCAGTTGAAAAAGAATCAGAGCACTATTTTGTTAATTTAGCTAACTTTGAAGAGATGTTAAAAAAATGGACGAAAAGTGGTAGTTTACAGACCGAAGTCTCTAACAAATTGGATGAGTGGTTTACCGATGGCTTGCAAGCTTGGGATATTTCTCGCGATGCGCCTTATTTTGGTTTCCAAATTCCGGGAACAGAAAATAAATATTTTTATGTCTGGCTAGATGCACCAATTGGTTACATGGCCAGCTTTAAAAATCTTTGTGACAAACAAGGCCTTGATTTCGATGAGTTCTGGGCTGAAGACAGTAAAGCAGAACTGTATCATTTTATCGGCAAAGACATTATTTATTTCCATGCTTTATTCTGGCCTGCGATGTTAACAGGTGGCAAATTCAGAAAACCAACCTCGATTTTTGCCCACGGCTTTTTAACCGTTGATGGACAAAAAATGTCTAAATCCCGCGGCACATTCATCACTGCACGTTCCTATTTAGATCATTTGAATCCTGAATATTTACGCTATTACTTTGCAGCTAAGCTCACGCCTAATGTTGATGATATTGACTTGAATTTAGAAGACTTTATTCAGCGAGTCAATTCTGATTTAGTTGGAAAAGTGGTCAATATTGCCAGTCGTTGTGCAGGATTTATCACTAAACGCTTTGATGGCATGTTAGCTGAATCATTGCCTGACAGTGCTTTATACGATAGTTTTATTGAGGCGGGTGCTGACATTGCTCAAGATTATGAAGCACGTAATTATAATAAAGCCATGCGCGGTATCATGGCCTTAGCTGATAAAGCCAATCAGTATATTGATGAAAACAAGCCATGGGTGATTGCGAAAGAGCAAGGCAAAAATGCTGAATTACAAGCTATTTGCACTCAAGGCCTGAATTTATTTAGAGTATTAATGAGTTATTTAACCCCAATTTTACCGCCAATGAGTCAAGCGGTTGAGACGTTCTTAAATGCACCGATGGTGTGGCAGCCTGAAGCTTTGTTAAATCATAAAATTGAGAAGTTCAAGCCATTGATGAAACGAGTTGAACAGCCTCAGGTTGATGCGATGCTTGATGCGTCAAAAGAAAATCTAGCAGCTCAAGAAACTGCGTCGAAAAAGCCTGCTAATGATAACCCACCAATTGCAGATTTAATTGCATATGATGATTTTGCTAAAGTCGATTTGCGGATTGCAAAGATTGTAAATGCGGAACATGTTGAAGGTGCTGATAAATTATTACGTTTGACTTTGGATATTGGAGAGGAAAATACACGTAATGTTTTTGCTGGGATTAAAGATGCTTATGCGCCAGAAACTTTAATTGGTCGTTTCACAGTCATGGTGGCGAACTTAGCACCGCGTAAAATGCGTTTTGGAATTTCTGAAGGTATGGTGTTAGCCGCTGGGCCTGGTAAAAAAGACTTATGGATTTTAAGCCCTGATGACGGTGTGCAACTGGGTATGAAAGTTAAATAATGTTCTGCTGTCAGCTTGTCGTTTAAAGTGTTTTTTGTGAAATCTAACATATTAAAACTGTTGGATTTCACTCTCAAAGATTTCATTTCCTCTCATATAATCCAAAAAATAGCTAAGCGAGGTATTTACTATGCTGAATGGTTGCTATTAATCTTTCTTATTCAATAAAATTTTGTTATGATGCAATGCACCAATATAATCATTGGGAATAGAGCATCTTATGTTAACGACAACACAACAACACATAACACCTCAACAAATTTATCAAGCTGCCTTAGCAACAGGCGATTTTTGTGAAGATGCTGCACAAGCTAAAGCTGTTGATCATACCCAGCGGTTGTATGAAGATTTGTTGAATGCGCTCCATGAGCCTAAAGTACAAATGGCAGATTTATGGTTGAAATTATGGAAGCGAAAAACCAACTCAAAGCAGCAAACTATTAAAGGTTTATATCTTTGGGGTGGTGTTGGTCGAGGCAAAACCTATTTAGTTGATAATTTTTATCATACTTTACCGTTTAACAATAAGTTACGTTTGCATTTTCATCGTTTTATGCAGCAAGTACATGATGAACTTAAGCAATTAAAAGACATTCAAAACCCACTGGTAAAGGTAGCACAACATTTTGCAGAACGAACTAAAATATTGTGCTTAGATGAGTTTCACGTCTTAGATATCGCCGATGCAATGTTATTAGGTGGCTTATTGCAGGAGTTATTTGAGCAAGGAGTCACACTGGTCACAACATCTAATGTGCATCCAGATGATTTATATAAAGGTGGTTTGCAGCGTGACCGTTTTTTACCAGCAATTGATTTATTGAAAAATAGTACTCATGTTATCAATGTGGATAATGGGGTTGACTATCGCCTTCGGGCTTTGGAACAAGCTGAAATTTATCATCATCCTTTAGATGCCGCAGCCGAACATAATATGCGACACAGCTTTACAGAAATTGCACCAGACCAGCCTGTTATTGGTGGTAGCATCAATTTATATGGACGTGATATTCCAACCATTCAAATGGCTGATGGGGTTATTTGGTTTGATTTTCATACTTTGTGCGATGTCCCACGCGGTACGCCTGATTACATTGAGATTGCAACGTGTTATCAGACTGTTTTTGTCAGCGGCGTGCCTAGTATGGGTGATGCTGAAAATGACTTGGCTTTGCGGTTTGTGAATTTAGTGGATGAATTTTATGATCGCAGTGTGAAATTGATTATTGCAGCAGAAGAATCTGCAGATTTGTTATATACAGGTAAACGCCTTGAGTTCCAATATCAGCGCACACTGAGCCGTTTACAAGAAATGCAGTCTCATGAGTATTTAGCCCGTGAGCATAAGCTTGGATAATCTTTTTTCAAGCAATAATAAGGACTGATCCTTTTTTAAAAAGATTGGCAGTCCTTTGTTCAACTGTTAACCGCTATTCTTTGACTAATGGAAATTCTACAATAAATGTTGTGCCCTTACCTACTGTACTTTCACAAGTAATTTCACCATTCATTGTTTTCACTAACTTTTTGACAATAAATAAGCCAAGACCCGTTTCAGGCTCATTAGCAGTGGCTCGTGGACTTAAGTGCGGAAATTTGCTAAATAACCTTTGCTGTTCTTCCAAATTAATCCCAACGCCCTGATCTTCTATCTCACAGTGCATTACAGTGTCATCTTTAATAAAGCGTACAAAAACTGTTTTACCATAAGGTGAATATTTAATTGCATTAGAAATCAAATTATCTAATATTTGTAATAATGCCCGTTTATTTACCAACAATTTACATGCTTGATGCGGTACTTCAATTTGTAAACTAATCCCTTTTTCACGTATGCTGTCTGAATAATCATCGGCTAAAAATTGTAATGAGCTGCTGACATCATAAATGCCTAATGGCATATTAAACTTACCTGTTTCAATATCATTAGCCTGCAACAAGTTTTGAATTAACTGGGTCATGCGTTGTGAACTGACTTCAATAATTTTGGCAAATTCCTTTATTTTATCTCGACCAAATTGATGGATAGAACGCTGCATTAATATTGATAGCTCATGTATTGCCTCTAGGGGCTTTTTCAAATCAGTAGCCGCAATGGCGAGAAATTCGCTCTTTTCTTGAGTTAATGCAGTGAGTGACTGATTCAACCCTGTCAATTCCTGATTGGCATGAAGCAATTCTTTGTTTTTTTCATGTAATTCGCGAGTACGTATAAAAACTTTTTCTTCTAGGCTTTGGCGTAACGCCTCTAAATGAATCAAATTATCATAAGCACGCAAATTAGCTGTAATAGCAGTAAATAGTTTTTGCTCAGTCAGTTCGGTTTTATTTTTATAATCATTGATTTCATAACGGCTAATGACTTCTTTTTCAGGTGCATATCCTGCTTGTCCTGTGCGCAATATGATTTGTACAAAATGGTTTTGCATCTCTTCACGTACATACTTAACAAACTCTAGTCCTGCATTATCCGTTTCCATCACCACATCTAGCAAAATAATAGCAATATCATGGTGGTCTTGTATGAATTGACGAGCTTGTTGAGCAGAATAGGCATTGAACATTTGTAAGCCTTTATCTGCGTAAACGAAATCGTCTAATACAAAATGTGTTACCTGATGCACCTCTTTTTCATCATCTACAATCAGTATTTTCCAGCCAATCTCTATCGAACTGGCAGAAACATCTATATCCTCTTCTTCAAATAAAGGCTTTTCGTCCTGACTCATATACATAAACCTTGCTCAAAAATAAGCTATGAATTTGAGGTTCAATACTAGCAATTCTAAATGTCAATGCGCTTACAAACTTCAATTATCATCTTGCATTATTGCCTTACACTCTTTTACAATACTTGTAACCTATGTTAAATATTGATTGTTAAGCTTATGACTGAATATGTATTGATTTTTATTAGCACCGTACTTGTCAACAACTTTGTGCTGGTCAAGTTTTTAGGCTTATGCCCGTTCATGAGCGTATCAGGTAAGCTAGAAACAGCAACAGGTATGGGCTTAGCCACTACTTTTGTATTGACGCTTTCTTCAATTAGCAGTTATTTGGTCAATCAGTATTTGCTCGTACCATTAGAGTTAGAATTTTTACGTACCATTGCCTTCATCTTGATTATCGCAGGTGTGGTGCAATTTACCGAAATGGTAGTACATAAAACCAGTCCAATGCTGTATCAAATGTTAGGTATATTTTTACCTTTGATTACAACTAATTGTGCGGTGCTTGGCGTTGCCTTATTAAATGTACAACAGGAAAACGGTTTTATTGCATCAGCAGTGTATGGATTTGGCGCAGCTATCGGATTTTCAGTTGTATTAGTATTATTTGCAGCGATTCGGGAGCGGGTTGTGGCAGCAGATGTGCCAGAAACATTCCAAGGTGCGCCCATTGCGTTTATTACCGCAGGCATTATGGCTTTAGCATTTATGGGATTTGCAGGCTTGGTGAAATAAGTCTCATGCTGGAAAATCCAAATGTACACTTTTAAAACAGTGCTTCGGATATTTTTTTAAGATACATCATAAAATCAGCAATTTATAAAAGAAAGATTGGATTGATAATTTGTTAAAATAGCTTGTAAATATTGCGGAAGGTTTTGGAAGTGGATAGTTTAAAAAATCTTTATCACATGAGTTATTTTTTAACAATTTACTCAAGACTACCTGCTATTTTAAAAACGGGCAGTCTTGAGATGTGAAGCTTAATATAGCAATAATTCAGTTACGCTAAGTCTCATTGCCTACTTAAGAGCACTGACCGCCAAACGATTACGGCTAGAGTGTTTAATAAAAGGCATCAATACTGCGCCTCGTCTGCCTTTATTGCTCGAACGGCCTGAGTTGTAATCCACCCATTGCCAATGAATTTGAGATGGCGTGATTGGGTTGGCTGATTGACGATCCAACATCTTAATTAATTCACTCCAAACCACCATTGCGCCAGAACCACCACTCAAATAAATCGGACGGTTATCATCACGGCCTAACCATGTTACAACTGAATATTGGCTATCAAACCCAGCAAACCAACTATCGCGTAAATCGTTACTCGTACCAGTTTTACCTGCGATCACTCGATTGGTTTTCAAAGTGCTAAATACCTTTCTACCTGTGCCTCGTTTTACCGCTTGTTGTAATGCGTAATTTAACAAAAATACGTGTTCAGGTTCAAAGCGTGGTTCAACTGAAATTGCATAACGTTGTAATGGTTCACCACGATGATTTAACACATCTCGAATCGAGCGCAATGGCACACTAAAGCCACCACTAGCCAACGTTTGATACATTTGTGCGACTTCAAGCGGAGACATGGAAATACTGCCTAATAAGGTTGAAGGATAAATCTTAAATTCCTTACTAACCCCCAAGTGTTGCATCGTTTTCTTGATTTTACGCAATCCAATATCCATACCTAGGCGTACAGTTGCCAAGTTGTACGAGTTAGCTAATGCTTTGTGCAAACTCACTTTTCCATGAGAACGGTGGTCATAATTTCGTGGTTTCCATACTTCGCCTGTTCGATAATCTGTCCATTCATAAGGACTGTCATCAATAAGGGTATTCAATGAATATCTATTGTTATTTTCCAATGCTGCTAAATAAATCGCCACTTTAGCTAATGAACCAATTTGACGCATCGCATTTAATGGCCGATTAAACCCTGCAAACTTTGAATCACGCCCATTTGCCATTGCCATGACTTCACCGTTTCCACTATTCGTTACCACCATTGCGCCTTGCAATTTTCTGGTTTTCTTATTCTCTCGTTCTAGCTGCCGAATGCCACGTTCCATTGCTCTTTCAGATTGGTGTTGCATAATCGGATCTAGCGTAGTAAAAATTTGTAGCCCTTCAGAACGCAAATCCTCTTCACGATAATCCTGATGTAATTGATGCCGCACTAGGGTTAAAAAACCAGGGTATGGCGAAACTCTATCACGTATTTCTTTTGTCACATTCAAAGGTTTGGCTTTTGCAAGATTTGCCTGTTCTAAAGTAATTTTACCTTGGTCATGGGTCATCGTAAGTACGAGATTACGCCGATTCAATGCCCGTTCTTGATAACGTCTTGGGTTATATTGCGATGCCCCTTTTGCAAAGCCAACTAATAGAGAGACTTCTGATAATTTCAATTCATCTAGTGGACGGTCAAAATAAAACCATGCTGCCATACCAAAACCATGAATCGCACGATCACCATCTTGTCCTAAATAAATCTCATTTAAATAGGCTTCTAAAATTTCCTCTTTGCTGTAATGCCATTCAACTAATAATGCCATCACCGCTTCGTTGACTTTACGTGTTAAGGTTCGTTCGGAAGATAAGTAAAAGTTTTTAATCAATTGTTGAGTGATGGTACTACCACCTTGACCAAGATGGCCTGTTTTTACATTGGTTAACATGGCACGCAGGATACCGCGAAAACTAATTCCGTTGTGTTCAAAAAATTGTCTATCTTCCGTTGCAATCAAGGTGTTAATTAGATTCTGTGGCACATCTTTCAATTGCACTAAAATACGGTCTTCATTATGAGTTGGGTAAATTTTGCCAATCATCCGTGGCTCTAAGCGTGTTAAAGCATAAGCTTTACCTGAATCCAGGTTTTGAATCTGTGATACTTTATTATTACGAAATCGAATTTTTAAACGGCGAGACGGTTCAACCGCATCCCAGAATTGGAATTTTCGCGTATAAACATAATAATCCGAACCACGCTGCTTAAATGTTCCCGGTGCGTTGAGTTGACTCGTTGGTTTATAACCGATGGCTTTTAGCTCCGACTTCAACATCTTTTGAGTGATAGGCATATCAGCAAACAACTCTAACGGACGCGCATAAACCCGAGCAGGTAATGCCCAGCGTTTGCCCTCAAATTGCTCTCGAATTTTAATATCAAGCCAACTGATATAGCTGAATGCAGGCGCAACAAGTAGTATCAGTAGTAGCCATCGCCAGCGAAATTTAGAACGTGGTGCTGCCTTAGGCCGCTGTAACATACTAGATGGGCGTGGTGGTCGTCTTGTCGTTCTTGTTGGACGACGCGGACGAGAGTTAGGTGGTCTTCTGCGTATGCGGTTCATTAGCTTAAACTTGTGTTAAATTCATATATAACAGTTATT
The DNA here is from genome assembly GCA_016744725.1 of Candidatus Albibeggiatoa sp. nov. BB20. Classification (GTDB taxonomy): domain Bacteria; phylum Pseudomonadota; class Gammaproteobacteria; order Beggiatoales; family Beggiatoaceae; genus Albibeggiatoa. The sequence goes on from JADGDW010000082.1 coordinate 8,668, forward strand.
TATTGTCAATACTTATACCATTATATAAAGAATCGCTGCTTTGACATTGATAATACTAGTCAAATCTATTTAATGTGTATACTACTATAAATAATTACACGAAACAATTTAATTACTTTAGATTTTTATCTAATTGAAACAAGTCACTGTTTAAAATTAAACAAAGCTGACATTTTTATGTAAATTTATAAAATATTAGCTAGAAAATGACTTGCATTTTTTTACAGAGCAGGATTGATACCGCTTAAAAATAGGATTAGATATTTAAACTGACCCATAAACTATAAAATTAGATTTTTTTCACCTACTTAAGACAAAAAAGACTTGACATTACAGGCGTAAAATTTTACATTTGTCAGCTTTTATTAAACCGATTGAGTTTGTGGAGTAGCCCTAAATGAAAACCTTTAGCGCGAAGCCAGCTGAAGTGAAGCGTGACTGGTTTGTGATTGACGCAGAAAATATGGTTCTTGGTCGCTTGTCGACTGAAGTAGCTCGTCGTTTACGCGGGAAGCATAAGCCAGAATATACACCACACGTTGACACAGGTGATTATATCATCATTGTAAACGCAGAGAAAATACGAGTCACAGGACGTAAAGAAACAGATAAAATGTACTATCACCATACAGGTTTTCCTGGCGGTATCAAAAGTATATCTTTAGATAAATTGAGAGATTCACATCCTGAACGTATTCTTGAAAAAGCAGTAAAAGGTATGTTACCTAAAGGTCCTTTAGGACGTGCCATGTTACGTAAATTGAGAGTGGTTGTAGGCCCTGAGCATGAGCACACGGCACAGCAACCTATTACATTGGCATTATAAGCGGGTTAACAGAAGATGGAACAATTTTACGGTACAGGTAGACGCAAAAACTCTAGCGCACGGGTGTTTGTACGCCCAGGTGATGGAAAAATCACTGTAAATGGTAAAACCTTAGAAGACTATTTTGGTCGTAAAACAGCACGTATGGTTGTTCGTCAACCTTTAGATGTTGCTGATATGCACGAACGGTTTGATGTGTATGTTACTGTCGAAGGCGGTGGCACAACAGGTCAAGCAGGTGCAATTCGTCATGGTTTAACTCGTGCGTTAATTGAATATGATGAAGGTTTGCGTTCTCCGTTACGTAAAGCTGGTTTCGTCACTCGTGACGCACGTGAAGTTGAACGTAAGAAAGTTGGCTTACACAAAGCGCGTAAACGTCCTCAGTACTCAAAACGTTAAGTCGCCTTTTGTTCAATGCGAGGTGAGTGGCTATGCTTACCTTGTGTTGGATTAATATCCACTTTCTTTTTAGCAGCAATCAAATCTATCCCCACTAACACCCAAATCTAAACATTCATTTAAACTCATTCTGATTCGCAAGCGATTATTAATCACAAATTTGATAAACCACGCTCACGCCATATTTTATACGATGGTGAAATAATACTTGGCAAACTCATTTTGTGTAAAGCTTTATACTTGTGTCCGAATTATGAGCTATTTTTGTAATAAATCACATTGAACTATAAATCAACTATAAACGTTCTAAAGCATCAAGTTCAGCTAAGCTAAACCCCGCTTTTAAACGCGCTTCAATATTAAAAGGGCCTCGAATTTTGCCCCGATAATGTAGATTTAACAAGGTTCTAAAAGTAGCTTCTGGCTCTAAATCACGTTGGGTGCATAATTCATTAAACCAACGAGTTCCAATGGCAACATGTCCCACCTCATCATGCAAAATCACTTTTAAAATATCAACCAGCTCATCTTGTTTAAGCTGTTGTAATTTTTTCATAATTTTGGGTGTTGCATCTAAACCGCGTGCTTCCAATACTCTTGGTACTAATGCCATCCGCACCATGACATCATCTTCGGTTTCGACAGCCATTTCCCATAAACCATTATGGGCGGGTAAATCCCCATATTCATAGCCCATTGCTAATAGTGGTTTTCGAATCATGGAAAAGTGCAAGGCTTCTTCATCAGCAACTTGAATCCAATTACAGTAAAAATCCCGTGGCATATTGCGGAAACGGTATACCGCATCCCACGCTAAATTAATTGCATTGAACTCAATATGTGCAACGGCGTGAAGCAAAGCAGCCAAACCCTCTGTTGAGTGTAATTTACGTTTTGGAACAGATTTAGGGGCTACAAGCTGTAAATTATCAGGTCGACCTGCTTGGGGAATTGAAGTAGGTGCTTGTGAGTGATCTATGTGAAGTTGATTTTCACGCCATGCTTTGGCATAGGATTGGGTTTTTTCGACTTTTTCATCTATTTGGCAGCACATTATGCATTCATAAGCTGCATCGAATACATTATTCATAAATAAGTATTCAGGATGGGATTAGGGGAATTCAATAATGACACGGTTAGGCTTCATTTCGGCATGGTAAGAAATATGAATATCTTGAGTATAAGGATAAACAACCCGTGCAATTGACTGTGCTCTTAATTTAGACGCATGGGAAGATGAGACGCTGTCTCGTTTTAGAGGCGCAGGCGTTGCTAAAATATGGATTCTTTGACTGCTATCCAATTCTAAGGTTTTAAGCAAACCATCTATTTTTTTACGTTCACTGACACTTAATACATCAGCATCAGGTGGAAATTGTACTTCAATTCTACGATTAACCTGGTTTTTTTCAGGCAATGCATTTGGTTCTAAAACCGGTTCGTATACTTGGGTAGAAATTGCTTGATTTTTTGCGGATATTTGCGGCAATGATTTAGGCGTATAGCCAGCTTCTACTATTGGAATGAAACTGTTATTCCAAGCGGGCCGATTATTTTCAAGATAATTCAATGCCCACGCAAACGCAACAATTGTGCAGAGTAGCAAAATAAAGATAATAAAAGTATTGAATAGTGTCTTGAGCATTTTTTTAGGAGATAATTTATCTACATCTAGTGATGATTCTATTATAAAATAGCTCAGTTTTCAAACTTTAAACTACTTATTTTAGAGAGTGCGTAGTATGGCTTACATTGTCACAGATAATTGTATTTTATGTAAATATACGGATTGTGTTGAGATATGTCCTGTAGATTGTTTTCATGAAGGGCCTAATTTTTTAGTGATTGACCCAGACGAGTGTATTGATTGCGCATTGTGTGAGCCTGAATGCCCTGCTCAGGCTATTTTTGCTGACGTAGACTTACCTGCTGATCTTGAGCATTTCACAGAGCTGAATATTGAATTAGCAGCGGCTTGGCCTGTTATTGACGAGCAGAAAGAGCCATTACCTGAGGCTGAAAAATGGGATGGCGTTAAAGATAAGCTACAGCATTTAGAACGCTAATTAGTCTTTTATGGCGCTTATTGTTACATATTAAATAAACTGTCAGAGTACTGTTTTGAGGGTTGTTTTTTAGAAGATTGCCAATCCTAGCCAAGAATTTTCTCTAGGGTTGGCAACTCTAAGTCATTCATCAATAAGCAATAGAAGAAATCAAAATTAGCCACGTAATGCTATAATTAATCAACAATATAACAAAGGCATAACGAGTAATTGCAGATGAGGTTCTATTCCTAAGGTTGACTTTGATATACTGGGTTAATTTTCCTGCAATTAGAAAAGCTGCACCAAATGTAATTGCAGTTAGAAGTATTGTGCCCGTAGTTTGAACAGAATCTAACACATCCTCAATCCCTTCTTCCCTAAGTATTTCCACAAAAATATTGTTTGGCTTTTTAAGTTTTTTCTTAGTTGATTTCATTCCGTAATCTGCAAATGCCTCAATCACTTCTAATATTAATGCAGTAAAATCTAAATCCATTGCATTCGCAATACTGAGCGCAATGCCAGAAGATATAGCGAGGAATACAATCAGTGTAACGCTATACAATGGCGAAAGAGATAGCCCTGAGATAATCCCTAAGGTTGCGATAAAACAGCTATATACAATAAGCACATACAGCCCAATAAAAAAGGGTTTATCTTGTATATCTGGTTTAGGTGCAAGCTTGCCAAATAGTAGCCAACACATTCCTAGCAAAAATGTTATTGTAAAATAGGCTGATGATGACCATACCCATTTTGAGACAGGAAGCCAACGCATTGCTAAACAAAAGCTGGTAAAAAGCAAGGGCAATATAATCAGATGACTAACTAACCACCCAACAATACGCTGGTCAGTATCATGCCGAAATAGACGCTGATATTCAGCTAAGTTTTTTGGCTGCCATAAAATCCAATACAGCAAAATGACATAACTGATGGGATTCCATACGGCTAATTCATGAATATTTTTAAAATTAGGACGAACTTGGGTTCTTGTTTTTGTTGTAGATATTTTCATGTCGGCGGCTTCAATACAATTAAATTCAAAAATAAATATTTTAGAACTTGCTAACTAGTGAAAGAGCAAGCTAATAAGTCGCCTAATTCAATGATTTTTTTCAATATATAAATTCTACACAATCAATGTAACCCATTATATTCAACCCTAGTTTTAATGAATCTGTGGGCTCTATTATAACTTAAATTTGATATAAAGGCGTAGAGAATAGCAAAGATTATTTGTAACTGCCTAGCGTAAGTAGGGGGATAGATTATTTTCTGCGTTCTGTAAGCTCTTTACCCTTAATCCACCTTGTGGCATAACTTTGGTAGGTAATCACTAATAAATTAAAATAGTTGCTTTGGGTTCTAATCATCTGATCTGATTTATAATATAAAATGAGGCTGTATGATAATTGAAATTGATTTATGATAATCCTAAATCTAAAATAGGAACAGTTCCATGTCCACACAAGCTAAATTAAGTGCCACAGAATATTTAGACCTAGAACGCTTAAGCAAGACTAAGCACGAATTTATCAATAGTGAAATATTCGCAATGGCGGGTGCCAGTGAGGCGCATAACTTAATTGTCATGAATATTGGTGCGAGTTTACATAGTCAAGCTAAAAAACGTCCCTATCGTGTATATCCTAGTGATTTACGAGTACAAGTGCTTGATGGTTATGTATATCCTGATGTCACCATAGTCTGTGGAAAACCTGAATTTGTGGGAAAAGATAATTTAACCAATCCTAATTTAATCATTGAAGTCTCATCGCCTGCAACTGAAGATTATGATTTTGGAGGCAAATTCGCGCGTTATCGACAATTAGAAAGTCTACAAGATTATATTATTGTCTCTCAAGATAAAATCATGGTTACACACTATACTAGACAAGATGCAAAGCATTGGTTATTAACAGAATTAACTGATGCTCAGGCAACAATCAGCTTGAATCATTTACAATGTCATTTATTGTTAGAAGATATGTATGACAAAGTATTTGAATAGGCTTTAAAAGGGGTAATAACAGCATTTTAAAATCTATACGAATCATTGCTATTATGTACTAATGTTAAAAAGACTCGTTAAAATAAGAAGCTGATGGACGCTTTAAACGATGTTGTTAGCACATAAAGTTGAACTGAGGCTAACACAAGAACAAGCAACATACCTCGATAAAGCGTGCGGTTCACATCGTCATTGTTACAACCAACTATTAGCTCACTTTAAAGACCACAAATGATCTAAATCAGCCGCTTACCAATATTATATCAAAACTATCCGCCCTCAATTCGATTAGTATACAGAAGTCTCTAGCCGCGTGACTCGTAATGCCATTGATGATTTAGACAACGCCTTCAAACATTTTTTTTAGACGTGTCAAAGCCAAGCAAAAAGCAGGATTCCCACAGTTTAAAAAGAAAGATGTGAATGATTCTTTTGCACTTCGAGTTCAAGCTAAGTTTGATGTTAATGGGCGTTTATTGCGAATAGAAAAGCTCAAAACTAGGATACGGATGCGCCAAAAACTGTGTTTTGATGGAATAGCTAAACAAGTCACCATCAGTAAAAAAGCAGGGAAATATTTTGCTTCTATATTTAGTTGAGATGCAAGAATACAATCCCAAAGATATTGAGCGTCAACCTAGAGTCGGCGTGGATTTCGGGATTAAAAACCTTGCCACGTTAAGTCATGGTGTGTTTTTTCCAGCTAATCAAAAATTAAAAGCAAATCTAAAGAAACTTAAAAAATATCAACATGCTTTGTCCCGAAAACAAAAGGGTAGCCAACGCCGAGCGAAAGCCAAGCTCAAAGTGGCAAAAATGCATTTTCATATTAGTAATCAAAGACAAGCAGTATTGCATGAATTAAGTGGTTATTTAACCCGTCACTTTGACCATATCGTGATTGAAGACTTGAATGTTAAAGGTATGGTTAAAAACCACAAGTTAGCACGTAGCATCATTGATGCAGGCTTTGGCTATTTGCGAGCACAGATACAATACAAAGCCAAATTACGTCATTGTTGATCGATTCTTTCCAAGCTCTAAAACATGCTCAAACTGCGGTCAAATTAAAACAGAGTTACGTTTAAGTGACAGGACTTATCTTGTGATTGTGGTCTAAAGTATCGACCCCTAATGCCAAACCACAATTTGAAACCGTTATGAAAGTGATAAATGCCTTAAAGTTACAACTTAGTGCTACAACTACAACCTTGAAATAAACCAATGGCGAAAGCTTTACGTAAGATTTAAAAAATTGAGGATGGACAGGATATTAACTCGCACCAATGCAGATATCAATATAATACAAACAGCCGATATGAATAACTCAAATGCCAATCAAGGTGATAATGTACAACAATTGATGCAGCAACTCTCAAATTTAACGCCTGAACAACAAAAACAATTTTTAGAGCAAATGGCGAAAATAAAAAGCTAAAGGAGTGCAAAACTTGTTTTACCTACGCAGAATAAATTCAGCACTCCTGAAATAAAAATTACTTATTCTCAGCCAAATATAACCAAGTTGAAACCACGGTATCAGGATTTAACGACACACTGCCGATGCCTTCATCCATCAACCATTTAGCAAAATCCTCATGATCTGAAGGCCCTTGACCACAAATGCCAACATATTTATCTTGTTGACGGCAGGCTTGAATTGCTTGATGTAATAAAGCTTTCACCGCATCATTACGCTCATCAAATGAATGAGCAACCAACCCAGAATCACGGTCAACACCTAAAGTTAACTGAGTCATATCATTCGAGCCGATTGAAAAGCCATCAAAATATTCAAGAAATTGTTCAGCCAATAACGCATTCGATGGTAATTCACACATCATGATTAAACGTAGGCCATTTTTGCCACGCTCTAAGCCATTTTGAGTTAATACATCAATCACTTGCCGTGCTTCATCCACAGTACGCACAAATGGAATCATCAATTCAACATTGGTTAAACCCATTTCATCCCGTACTTTTAGCATTGCCTGGCATTCCAAAGTAAAACAATCTTGAAACGACTCGGAAATATAACGTGACGCGCCCCTGAATCCAATCATCGGATTTTCTTCTTCAGGCTCGTATTGTTTGCCGCCGATTAAGTTAGCGTACTCATTAGATTTAAAATCAGATAAACGCACAATCACAGGCTTGGGATAAAACGCGGCGGCCAATGTGGACACGCCCTCAGCTAATTTATCCACATAAAAACTGACGGGGTCTTTATAACCACTGATGTGTTTTTGAATTTGTTTTTTGATTTCTGCAGGTTGAGCTTCAAAATTAAGCAAGGCTTTAGGATGAATCCCAATCATACGGTTAATAATGAATTCTAAACGCGCCAAACCAATGCCCTGATTAGGAAGGCTAGCGAAATCAAATGCACGGTCAGGATTGCCCACATTCATCATCATTTTAAACGGAATATCTGGCATTTCACCTGTGTCAGAAGTCACCACTTCGTATTCAAGCTGACCTTTGTAAATATAGCCTGTATCACCTTCGGCACATGATACTGTAACAAGCTCATTATTCGGCAATTGATGAGTCGCAGTATTGCAACCTACCACCGCTGGAATCCCCAACTCACGCGCAATAATCGCCGCATGGCAGTTGTTGACCATAACAGGCGTATAATTTTCTGTGAACACAATATAGTTATGATGGTCTTCGACCGTGATGTTGTACACCCAAGCTTGACCCAAATCAGCGACTAAATTCACGCGGGCTTGACGGATGTCGCTATCGAGCAAAATCTGCAAATCTTGTTTTAATTCAGCATTATCCAATTGTTCCAGCGCAGAAATTAAACCTTGCTCATTCAATAAGAAATTGTTTTTAATCCGTTTGGCTAATTCTTTATCCGTTGATTCGGTGAATAATTGGCGCGTATTGAAATAACGGATACTGTCGTTTTGAGATGTTGTGACTTTGATTTGTTGGGTATAACTGGAAAGTTGATCGAGCTGTTCGGCAATGACAATCGTATGTTGTTGAGCTTGTTTCACTACTTGCGGCACAATACCAACACGCAAACATGCGACGATGGCAGCTTGTAAATCATCAATTTGAGTCACAGTAAAACTGATTTTGCCGTGTTTTTCATAACCTGTGCTATCAATCAAACCCGCTAGGAAATGATATGCCAGTTGCTCATCAGATTTCATCAGGCTGGTAATCAATTTTTGCGTATCCAGCGCAACTTCTTGGTCATAAGCTTGAAGTTGACACCAGTTTTCACCACCGACCACTTTGTCACATTCCACTTGTTGTTGCTGATAGGCTTCATGAATGGCGGTTTGATTTTGTGCCACTAACTGTTGTTCAATTTGCTCACGGCTGGCAATCGAGCTGACTTGGGATTCTAAGCCTGTAGCGACTTGTCCTAACCAATAGGCAAGCTCGCATTCTTTGTCCGTTGAGCAGCGTAATTGCGGTAATTGTTGTGCCAATAATAAACAATCATCGTTGTCTAATAAGGTTTGGATTTCAGTATCAACTAATTTACCTTGCGCCAAATTCAACATCTTATGGTCAGGTGTGAGCTTTAAAGTATTGTCAGATAAACGTCCTGTTTGGGGTACGTTGATTTGAATTAAGTTGCTCATTTTACGCATGGTATCAGTGATGCGTTTCCACTCAATTTTGAGGGTTTGGCGATTCAGCGCAGGAACTTTTAAATTTTTAACACCACGTTGATAAATATCCGCAAAACTCATAAATCCTTGGTTGGTCAACACTTGAGTATCACCTGCAAAACAAGTACGGCCGCCACGGTTGGTTACAATCGCCGACGCACGTTTCATCACAGGTTCCCAATCAGGATCCGTCATATCGGTGACCAGCACATCGCCTTTTTGTACCAACGACATTTCTTTAATATTGTGAATAATCCGCACAGGGCCTGAGCCAATCTTTTGCCCAATACTACGCCCTTCAACTAAAATATCACCCTTCTCTTTAAGGTTAAATCGTTCAACCGTTGCGCTGCTATGGGTTTGACTTTTCACGGTTTCTGGACGGGCTTGCAAAATGTAAATCTTGCCATCGTTGCCATCTTTACCCCATTCAATATCCATTGGACGTTGATAATGACGTTCTACAATCAAGGCTTGACGGGCGAGTTCTTCCACATCGTCATCGTTAATCGAGAAGTTGAGGCTATCAGATTCAGGCACTTCCACGGTTTTGGTGCTGATTTCGCCATACACCATTTTAATCACTTTGCTGCCACGGTTGCGGCGTAAAATCGCAGGACGACCTTCTAATAAGGTGTGTTTGTGGACATAGAATTCATCGGGATTAACTGAGCCTTGTACCACGGTTTCGCCTAGGCCATACGATGCAGTAATAAACACCACATCTTGAAAACCTGACTCCGTGTCTAAGGTAAACATCACACCACTTGAACCAATATCACTACGTACCATGCGTTGAATACCCGCAGAAATCGACACATCATGATGCTCAAAACCTTGGTGTACACGGTAAGCAATCGCGCGGTCATTGAATAAGGATGCAAACACTTTTTTCACTGCGTCTAATACATCGTCAGAGCCTGCTACATTGAGATAGGATTCTTGCTGGCCTGCAAATGAGGCATCGGGCAAATCTTCAGCCGTGGCTGAGGAACGCACTGCGACCGTGATATGACTGCCTTCAGAATCTAACAATTTTTGATATTCTTGGCAGATCGCTTGTTCTAACTCAGGCTCAAATGGCGCATCCATTACCCATTGACGAATTTGTGTACCCACTTTGGTTAGGGTTTCGACATCATCAACATCAAGGCTGTTTAAGCTGTCGTAAATACGTTGTTTGAGGTCATTTTGCTGGATAAATTGGTTAAACGCGAAGGCTGTCGTCGCAAAACCATTGGGCACACTTACGCCTAGGTTATTTAAGTGGCTAACCATTTCACCAAGCGAGGCATTTTTACCGCCAACGGTTGCCACATCGTCAAGCGTAAGCGAAGCAAACCCAATCACATAGCTTTGCACGGTATTCTCCTTTTTGAGAGATTTCTACAATCATGAAACAGTCAATTATAGCTTATAAGTATTATTTTATAAAAACCATTAGTTTTGTTTATTGATGCGTGGTGGAAAATGAGGCTTATTTGGTCTATCAATATTGGGAGATATGAGGAAAAAATCAAATAGGTTTTAGGCTAGAATAATAACTGTACGCTGAGAGCGTTCAACGGCAAAATATACGGCATGTTTTCTATCCTTTTCCTAAACAGGTTATTTGATGGATTTTATTTTGTTCTACTCATCCTAAATATCTGTAAGGCAAGTTGTTAATACAAGCAACAGTTTATCTACTATGAGCTTAAGCATGAAATCAGTATAATAACGTTGTTTTTGTACTTTAAAATAAGTGCTTATGAACATAGATTATGCTATGAGTAACACTATATTTACACATCCATATTCAGACAAAATATCAATTTTATGATAAACCAATTACTTGAACCGCATTTTATAAAAAAAATATTTAAATTTGGTATTGTTGGTGGCAGTGCCACAGGCATCCATATTGGTTTGGTTTCAATGCTTGTGGAATGGGCTAATATGAGTCCCGTCATTGCGACTTTTCCTGCTTATTTGCTGGCATTGTCATGGTCATATACGCTTAATCAACGTTGGACATTTAAAGCTCAAGGTCATTACGCGGATTTTTTACCTAAATTTTTGCTGGTTTCACTGATGGGACTAGTGGTTTGCTCCATTATTATGTATGGTTGTGAATTATGGCAAATACACTATCAAATTGGTTTGCTGATTACGGTGATTGTCGTGCCAATGTATAGTTTTTTCCTTAATCATTTTTGGGTATTTCGTCATACTTCAGCTTAAAATGATGCTTAAATTAAATCCTTACTACTCGCCGAATATTTTATGATTCATGATAAACC